>DAHUYT010000020.1:20421-23680 GCA_027315065.1 Nitrososphaerota archaeon
TCGGTCATGGCAGGAGAATAGACTGCTCCTCCAGCAGATGGACCTATACTACAAGTAATTTGAGGAACTACACCAGAAGCAATTTGATTGTGATAGAATATACTGGCAAATCCATCAAGACTTAGAATTCCTTCTTGAATTCTAGCACCACCTGAATCTATTATTCCAATTATGGGGCACCCCGCACGTGTTGCATGTTCCATGACTTTGGTTATTTTTTTGGCCCCCATCTCGCTCAATGTTCCACCAAGAACTGTAAAATCATATGCAAAAAGGAAAACTTTACGGCCACTTATTGTTCCGTAACCAGTTAACACGCCATCTCCAAAGAATTTCTTATTTTGCATGTCAAATTCATAATAATGATGCGTCACAAGAGCATCAATCTCCGTGAAACTACCTTCATCAAGTAAAAGATCTACTCTTTCTCTTGCAGTAAGCTTGCCTTTTTCATGCTGAGATTGAATTTTTTCTTCTCCACCACCCTGTTCAGCCTGCCGTCTCTTCTGTAAAAAATTTTTCAATTTTTCAGAGTGCATGTTTCGAATTAGAAGCGATTCTCAACCTATATTAATTTACTCAGGTTTAACTTCTCGAATTCCGTCACGGCCACCTTTTGCGTTTCTGAAAACGTTCATTCCTATATGATAGTTCTCCCATAAAGTCTCCAAGACCTGTAACTGTTCGTCTATTTCTTGCATGACCTCTTTGCTTGTATTTGGATCAGACATTAGTCTTCTGGCCTTTTCTTTTGTCTCAGCAAGTAAGGTTTCAAGCCCCACTTCATAATTGGATTCCCCATGAAATATCGGATCAATTGGAGTAATCTTCGTGGTCCCTTCTGGCATTGATCACACTCTATTGAGGGTAAATTTTAACTTTTTATTCTTGATTATTCATCAAAACATTAGCCAATAAATTCAATCTTTTATATTCAGGATTGGAAAGCGGTTTGAAATGGCCTTTTGATAGAGAGTAAAAACTTCCTTTTTTTCATAACATTTTTTGCATATACATGCCTGCGATACTACATTTCTGTCACAGTCATCCGTGAATTCGCATTGTTGGCATCCTGCTGGCCCGTTACATACAGCACATTTCAAATCTACAATATTGGCACATTCCTGATGTTTAACTCCCAATCCTTTTGCCCACAAGGCAATTTCATTTACTTCAATCTTCTTCTTACAGACTATACAAGTTCCTGGAAATCTCATGGGCATAGTGCGCCAGCTCATTTTATGATAGCCATCTCCTTTTGGATTATTTCATTTTCTGACTCATTGAAATCCATTAATAATGTCTTGTTTTTGATACACACCAAAACATATGGAAGATAAAAAGTTGTAAAAACACTTCTAGAAACATGCATGCGTTTTGCTAGATTTGCTTCTAGTTCCTTTATTGCTTTACCATCCCATCTCAATCTAGATATTAGAGGCCAAGGAAGGTTATATTGTGAATATCTGACGGAAGTACCTTCTTTGTAGAGTCTGACAAGGATTGAATCAAGATATCGTAAAAGTCTCCACTGTTGCTTTCTCATTATTTTTCCGTAAAGCATATCAGCTTCTGATATTACATCTAACATATCATGCATATCTTCTTTTGAGAGTGGACTTGTTATTACACTTGAATAAAATGCATCGATCTTTTCTTGTGGATCAATCCTTAAAGAATAAAGTATCATCATTGCTTCCTTGGATGATTTTGCTTTAAAAAATGCGTTTATTGCAGATTCTATGTCTGTTGTTTCAAAAGATTTATCGGTTTGTGGTTCAAATCCAGATACAAGAGCCTGAGAAGAATTTAGAATGGATCTAATATCGCCTCTTGAATCAAGAATTAATTTTATCATGGTTCCAATCTTGAGTGAAACACCTTCCCGTCTCAAAATCTCCTCCAGATAGAATCGTAAAAGCCTAGGGGGAATAGGCCTCATTCTTATTGTTGTTGTAACTTTCTTAATGTCCTTCATTTTATCAGAATTATCAGAGTTTGCGGCCAAGATTATTGGGACTGTCGGTTCCTTTAGAATATCTACAAGAGCCCCCACTCCTCCAAAATCAGATCTCCCATGAATTCCATCCACTTCATCTACAAAGATCATCATGGCTTTGCCAAGAACGCCAGTATTTCCCAGAACCGGATTTAGTATCTCTTGTATGCGTTGTTTATTTCTGACATCGCTTGCATTAAGACTTATCAAATCATATCCAAATTGTTTAGCACCAAGCATGGCCATCGTAGTCTTTCCAATTCCCGGAGGACCAACCAAGAGTAAGGGTTTTGTTCCCTTGACCCACTTGACAATCCACTTGACAAACGATTCCTTTGCTTCTTCATTGCCAATCATTTCAAGAAGATTTTTAGGCCTATATTTTTCAGACCACATCATTTTTTATCACTTGGGTAGTTTTGAATCAAATTCTGACCAGAGTTTCTGTTTTTGGAGTTGGGCAAACCAGAACGAGTTGTAATGTTCTACAGTAAGAAATAAAAATTCAAGAAAATCCCTGTGTGAGAAGTTTTCAGGTAAAAGTTCCAAAGCCAGTCTTGCTTCGCTTAGATACAGTTCACTTTTTTTCATCGTAAATTCAAATCCTTTTTGTACATCACTTGTTAGGATTGTATAATATAGTGGCCATGAAGGAATTTTTATAAGCTTGTTCTTTATCGAGTCTTCTATCTCGTTGCCACATCCCACCGACTCGGCCGCTTTTGCCATTCCCAGATAGAAAATTTCTCCCAGTGGAAGACGGGCAAGTGCCATGTTCTTTCCTGCCGTACCCATGACGGCTCTATATTTTTTATAACATTCAATCATTGATTCCTCAGTTATGCCCTTTGGTTTCATTTTCAGTTTAAAATCAACATATTGACCTATTCTTGCATCTTTGAAGCCTCGCTCAAATTCTTCCAATACCTGTGGCCCTCCACTTTCAATCTTAGATCGGGCAAGTTGCAAAATGTATGGATTCATTAGCTTGTAGTCATCCAGATACTCTACATCCTCATCTTTATCCATTATCCTATCCATCGGCTCGCTTAGATCTATTGCAATAATGTGGCCGTCGATGATATCAGTTTTCTTTTTGGCATCATCTACATCCCCAAAGTATTGCGATGAAGCGTCATATAGAGCGCTAAAAACTGGAAATGTCATTTTAACGAAATTGGAATTGAGAATTCTAGTCACCCTATCAAGCAATACATCATAATTCTCTAGTCTCTTTTTGACCGAATCTATTTTAGATTT
>DAHUYT010000020.1:23776-26663 GCA_027315065.1 Nitrososphaerota archaeon
GTCTAGAGTTATCTCGTTTGAACCTACTTCAGCGGCAAATTTTTCTTGAGTTTCATTAGGAGCATTATCAGACTTTATTTGTCTCAATAAATCTTCAGTAAATCTCTTTGTAAATTTTGGAAGTTCGTCTTCTGCTTCCTTTTTGTATTTATCAAATTGTCTATAACCCTTACTTTTGAACAAGGCTTGTTTTACTATGCTCTTTCCTGGTTTTGTTAGCATCAAAGCCTCTTTGCTAAAAATTGATTCGTCTTTGCTGCTCACATATTGGCACAACTTCTTTTGTTATTTATGGGTTCACTAACTTGTCAATGTTTGGCCAACAAGTAAGCTCGGTGCAATCTGCTCTGCATCTTTTGACTGTTTCATCACTTCACCTTGCACTGCGTCTGGAATGAACCGCATCCCTCTAGTCAGGATATTCTTGGCTGCATTGACATCGCGGTCAATGTACAAACCGCATTTGGGACAAGACACGTTTCGGTTCTCTTCGAGGACCTTTGCCTCACATATCGAACATTTTGAGCTTGTTCCCTTAGGGTTTACATAAATTACCGGAAAACCATTTTGCCACCTTGACTTGTAGTCCAACATTTTTTGTAACTTAAATCTTGACCAAGAGTTCATCCTGAATCTAAATCTTGATCCTCGCCCATTTCCCCTTCTGTACAACTTTCGTATTCCTTTAAGATTCTCCACAAATACCTGCTTTCCTGTTGACACTATTTCTTTTGTCTTTTGATGTAGAAAAGTTTCTTCTCGGTTCTTCTGTTTTTGTCCATATTTTTGTTTGAGTTTTCTCTGTATTCTCGCATCATGTCTTGTAAAATGGGATAGTACAACTCTGTATTTCATCTTCATTGAAACAATATCTGAAATATCGATGGTATTTTGACATGATTATTCCATATCTTGTAAACGTATGAATCAACAATAAGAGAGGCTCGCTAGACGTATGGTTTTTTTGTATTTGGATTTCTCTTGATTATCTTCCTATACGATTTGAACAAAGCATGAGCTTTGAATACAGCCATGCTGATATAGCTTGTGTGAAATTCGTTCTTGAATACAGAATAAAGTTCGTTTCGTAATTTCAATTTTGAAGTAATGTTTTTTTCAATTCCTGTTCGTATTGTCTCGTTTACCATGTACCGAAACTCTTCCATAAGCCTGCCAAGTTCGTTACAACGATGAAACTGTTTGACTGATTTTATTGCAATCAAATGGTAAAAATCATATGTTTGAAGATAAAAATGGTTGGTAATTATATTGTCACCAGTATTTGTCTGTAGAATAACGAGTACATAGTAGAACTAAAATTAGGATCGAAAATAAAAAATCTGTGGAAAAAATTGAGATTTTAGAGCAAGCTGCAAAGAGAGTTTATGAGAATGTCAAGCATCTCCCCGGGACAGAAGAGTCTGCAGGGGATTTTGGCAGAGGTGCTGGAGGTGACATATCACGGCGAATAGACATAGTGGCGGAGAAAACAGTTTTGGATTATCTAGGGGAGGTTAATTTTCCATGCATAGTTCTTGGCGAAGAATGTGGTAGAGTCGAGCTTTCAAAAAATCCAGATGGTTTTGTCATAATGGATGCCGTTGACGGATCTACAAATGCAGTAAGGGGCATTCCCTTTTCATGTTGTTCTCTTGCGTTTGCTACAGAGGATAGACTTAGTTCTGTTACTGACGCAGTAATCATTGATTTGTATACTGGCGACATGTATTCTGCATCACGAGATAAAGGAGCTTTTATGAATGGAAAAAAAATTACAGTCCACAAGAAAAAGCCACTTTACTTTGTGATAGGGGTGGATTTGTCTGGGATATCTCCAAATTCCCTGCAAAAACTATCACCCATCATTTCAGCGTCTAACCATATCAGGCATTTCGGAGCTGTTGCACTAGAGCTTGCGATATTTGCTCGTGGTATGGTAGACTTGTTTGTAGACCTCAGGGAAAAGCTGAGAATTACAGATGTTGCTGCCGGATACCTTATTGCGCGAGAGGCTGGAGGCATCATGGTCGATAAAAATGCAAATCCGCTTGATTCTGGTCTTGGTTACGATCAACGAATTTCTTTTATTGCTGCAGCCAACCAAGAAATACTCGATGAAACTCTTGAGAAATTGAATCTGCCAAACTGACTCCAACAAAACACAGACATGGTTTTGAATGTAAAAAAATGTAAGCGCCCTTGGCGGGATTTGAACTCGCGTCGAGGCCGTGACAGGGCCCCATTCTAGACCGGGCTATACAAGGATTGGATTTCTCCACATCCTCTCTATACTACAAGGGCGTTAAAATACTGTGAACAAAAATCTGAGTTTAAAGCTTTCTTTTCATCTAAAAATTTTGTAAAAGACGTCTTTGCCAACATATGGGAGATATATATCATAATTACCCTGCCCTTTTAAGAAAACCAGCATGTGAATGCATATTGCAAAAGTAATAAAATGCGTCTGGCAATTTCATAACAAAAAAGACGATCTCAGACAAGTTTTTGATTATTTTAGATATTGCGCAAACGAGGCAATCAGAATAGGTATAGAAAAAGATCTCACGTCAAAATACAAGTTACATTACCAATTATACCATACACTGCGTCTACATTCACAGTTTCATTCCAAGTATGTCTATGGGTCACTAGAATGTGTAGCGTCAAAGTTAAAGATGCATAAAAAGACATTGAAGAAAAAATCAGATGCTAAAAGACCACATATTACAAGAAATCATCTCATACTTGACAATCAGTCATACAAAAATTGAACATGATACAATCAGGATACCAATTAAGGCTACAAAATATCTACACATTAAACTGACTAGTTATATTTTAGAGAAGATAAAGCATACAAAACTTGGTAGTCTTGTTATCACAGAGG
>DAHUYT010000020.1:26759-33400 GCA_027315065.1 Nitrososphaerota archaeon
AATATCTACACATTAAACTGACTAGTTATATTTTAGAGAAGATAAAGCATACAAAACTTGGTAGTCTTGTTATCACAGATGATAAGATCATAATCTCATATTCAAAAGAAATTCCAGAACAGAGACCTAGTAATTTTATTGGGGGTGGATAGGAACTTGAACAATGTAACCATATGGGATTTCAAAGGAGATTGTATTGTACACGATCTGTCTAGTGCCCAGAGAATAATCACTCTATATAGTACAGTAAAAAGCAAATTCAGACGCAATGATTCCAGAATAAGGAAAAAGATTTTCCAAAAATATGGTAGACTACAGAAGAATAGAGTACAAAATATCTTACATCGCGCATCCAAGAAGACAGTATCTCAAAATTCTGGAATCATCATGGAAAATCTGAAAGGAATACGCAAACTGTATAGACGAGGAAACTGGCAGGGAAGAAAGTATCGGAGAAGATTGAATTCGTGGTCATTTTATGAACTGCAACGACAGATCGAGTATAAAGCAAGATGGCTTGGTCTGCCGGTAGAATATGTCAAAGCTGGTGGGACAAGCACAAGGTGTGCGGTATGTGGGTCAAGACTAGTACCCGAAGAGCACCGAAAGATGTTCTGTCCTACTTGCAAGAGTAGTGTTGACCAAGACATCAACGCAGCTCGCAACATCTTGCTTCGAGGCACATGGGTCGTGCCAGACGGGACTGCAGGTGAAGCGGTGATGGCAGAATCTGGTAGTAAGGAACCAATAATCTGTCGAGTCTATGCAGTCAAGTCAGGTCATCGGTATCTGCCGATGACTTGTCAGAGCCTAAAAGACTAAATTATACACAACTGGACCTTTCGCTGTGGGTTCGTAGCTCAGCCAGGTAGAGTACCGGACTTTTAATCCGGCTGTCCGGGGTCCGAATCCCCGCGAACCCGCTCTCTCACATATGGTTCAAACAGGTCGCTATCCGAACCCATTTTTCTCCAAAACTGCCTTTTCAGCTGGTAAAGTTGCAACAAGTCTCCAACCTTTTGACATCATTTCTTCAACCTGATCAAGTCTTGTTATGATCTGAGATGGTTGACTAATGTATGCACTTGAATCATACTTTGCAAATCCTGAATTTCCCTGAATTTGCATTTCTGACATGTTCGCTGTATTTGTTTCAAGGTCCAGAAATTCTTGGCTTCTTTTGAAGGCACTTCGCATCTCTTCAACTAGGGCGTTAGGCAGAATTCCTTTGTTTGTCGTATATCTTGCCTCTATGCTTCCCTTGTGTCCCATGAAGAAGACTCGGAAATCATGTGCTATCTTTCCTCTTGATTCTGCCATTAGCAGCTGTGTATCAAAGTAGGCACGAAGCACATATGGTCTCCATTGAAACCTAGGTCTGAACGCATCTCGGATCTCTCTTGTTATTCTGCATGTTGGAAGAAACTTCTTTTCTGCGTTGTTGCCTCTATAGACTTTGTAGTTTGTGTCAGGCGCTATTATGGCAGAATCCGGTCCAAGCTTTTCTCCTCTTGCAAGTCTGTCGTTAAGATATGCAAGAAGCTTTCTTGTTCCATTTTCTGTCAGGAAGGTAAAGTACTGGTGTCTTGCCTTTGAGAGTGTGCTTCTGACCATTACTCGCACAAGGTTTATTGCCTCTACGCTCTTCTCCTCTACCGTAATGTCTGGCAGATCTCTTATCACAATCCCGTCTGTTCCGTTATGATTTCCAAGCACTTGTGGTCTTAGACCTGATTTTGCAATCAAGGATATTGCAGCTGCGGTTCGAAGCGATGTCCTATCGAATAGTTCTGTTATCTCTGTCTTGTCTGGAACTCTTTCGTTTGCAAGAGTAGGCGTGCTGTCTGGATTGTTTACCTTTATCCTTCGCCTGACTTCTATGTCAAAGTGGCGCAACCATGACTTGATGGCAGTTACTGTATTTTCCGTATAGCCGGGCGTACAACCTTCTTTTTCCATCCATGACACATGATCCAAGATCAGATCTGTTGCAGCACGTAGGTCTTTAGTTGCAAGATTCGCAAGTTGCATTGGCGTGATGTTCGTTATCTCACAAAAATGCGATATTCTTCTGAGCCTGACCTCTGCTGTCAATGGACTTCCCCTTGCAATGTTATCATACCAGCGTTTGACGTCTGGGTTTGCAAGAAGTTGTTGTTTCTTTGTCTGTTTGTATTTGGCAGTAGTTGTTTGACGTAATTGTTCTGTCATTTTGTTTCCCACATCAGACCGTTTATGGCGGTCCTCATCTGAGAATGCAAGCGAATTTGTCGTATTTACACTTTTCATGGAACCACGCCATGACAGGTTCGATAGACCAGTCTCTTCCCGGCACCTGCCCGGGTTTTGACAGTTCCATGATACGTGCAAGAAACGGTCACGTCTGGCACAGGAAACAGATGAGATCAGGAAAGGTTCCAAGGTCTGGTATAGATACGGATGCCAGATGGGGATTCTCTGCAACCAATGGATGGCAGTTTGGATACAAGCTGCATCTGTCATGTGGTACTGGTCAGCTGGTGGTGCCACTGTCGGCATGTGTAACTGCTGCAAATGTCTATGACAACCAGATGTACAAGAAACTGACTGGATATCTTCCTGATGCAGTACGGTATATAGTGGCAGATGCAGGATACGATGACTGGAAACTGTACGATTATACCAGACAACGTGGTGCAAGGCTTGTCTGTCCGATACGAAGGTATCGTCATACCAAAGGGGATAGACTGGAATTGATACGATTCTACAGATCAAGGAAAGGTCAGAGGATACATCGTACCAGAAGTGTATCCATTGAACCGTTATTCCAGTGCATCAAGGGAGCATTTGGAATATCTAGTGTGCCGGTAATTGGATTTGGGAATGTTTCGTCGTATCTGTTGATGTGTGTATTTGTATACCAAGTTGTTGTATACTACAATTGTATGGTAGGCAACGATAAGCCAAGATGTATCAGACACATGCTTGGAAACTAGCATTTATTTTTGGAAGGAATTATGCCCAAGTCTCAGTTAGTTCTCCACTTTAAAACACGCACGAGTTGATTTTAGTTGTATTCATAACAAAGAAACCTAGAATTTGGAACAAGTGGTTCTTACATAATACGATATTTCACATATCAGTCACCCTGATTTCTTGTATAATAAATGCGATCTTATCGATTTTTGAATAGTTATATGCGTCAAAAGACATACTTTACATACAGTTATAGGAAGCAGACTACACTAGAAACGATGTTAGAAGTTACTAAAACGATATTAGAAGTTTCTGAAAAAATTGAACCTGATTTCTTTTGCGACAAATCAATATTAGAAGATGGAATTGAGTTTATCGGATTAATTAACAAACAGGGAAGGATGGAAGATGCCATATTCAACAATGACATCAACCTGACAAGGGAAAGAAAGGAGGTGTATATGATGGAGCTTAGATTGCAAAGCTCCATGCAAAGCGATTTTGATTCCGAGCTGGGGCCCGTTAGTTATAACGTAACAGCGAGAGGAAAATCAAAGTTTGTTTCAATAATAACTTTTCCATATATCATATTAGCTATAATGAAAAAAAGTAAAGACCACATTGCAGTGATTGACAAAATTAAGACAGCGATAAGAAATCTTGAAAATGGTAGTAAAGAATTATCTGTACAGGAAAGTGTTCAAGCCTGAACATTTATGATACAAAATCAGTTCGTTGTTCCAAGTGTGACAGGTTCATAGACGAGATTGATTACGATGCAGTAGTAACCCTTCCAAAGTGTGGTAGGTGTGCAAATCCCTTGCCAGAAGGGGATGACAAAGTGCTATACGTAGTAAGCAAATTTAACAAGAATCCACAAAGTTTAGCACAACCATTGGATGTAGACCTTGCTTAATTTTCTCTGTATAGTAGTGATTTCGTACCAATCTTGGAAATGTGAAATATAGAAATGGAAGAGATCGCATGGGACGTAATCGAACAAGTCTTCAGTCAAACTGTTAGAGAGGCTGGAATAGTTGATTACAACCTTCAACAAAAGATTTTCAGTGATATTAAGAAGGAACTGACTTGCCAGATTGAGGAGAGTTTAGGCAGAAATGTAGAAAGGGTGACACGCGAAGAGCTAAAAGGTATCATAAGAGAAGCAATAGACAAAGTCAAGAAACAGCCTGTTATACCTAAAGTTATTTGAGTAGACCATACCGTTGATTCTATTTTAAAAATTTAACACCAAATTATACCAGAGCTGGCCAAGTAGTAATTATCTATTCCTGTCAAAATGACAATCGCAGTTACATCCCTCCTTACATTTTACTCTTTTACAATCAGAGCACATGTTTTGCCTCCAAAAATGGTCTCTTTCCATAAAATTATCAACACCTGCTACAGGTAAAGCTTTTTGATGTTATTGTAGAACAGTCATTCTTCATCTTCTGTTTCTCTAATATCTTCTTGCGCATCTTGCTCTACTTGTTCTAGCTCATGCGTCTCTTCTTTCATTTCTTCCTGTTCTGTCTGGTGTTTTTCTTTAGATTCCTCGGGTTTGGATTTCCACATGGCCTTGAAAAAATTCTTCATTCTTTTTATCTCTGATATTCATGCGTTACGATACTACTTAAGGCAGCTAAAGTGGCAGTAAAAACTCAATTTGTTATTATGTACGAGTTCTGGCGTTATCTATGTAATTTTTCTGTTGACCTGCCACATTTAGTACAGGTTATGATCGAATCCACAGGATAGAATACCAAACCACAAAATATGCAAACTCGTAATTTTGATAGTTCTACCATACCTATCTGTTTCTTGATTTTTTATTTTGTCTTCCAAGTAAACGCTTTGAA
Organism: Nitrososphaerota archaeon; assembly: GCA_027315065.1. Taxonomy (GTDB): domain Archaea; phylum Thermoproteota; class Nitrososphaeria; order Nitrososphaerales; family Nitrosopumilaceae; genus Nitrosotalea. Next base: position 31,577 of record DAHUYT010000020.1, read on the forward strand.
AACTTTCTCTTGGTCAGGGCTTTCTCTCGGTCAGCATATTTTTGATTTCTTTGTCTTTTGGATTTTGCCATTTTTTTATACCCCCTATTCTTTGTAATCAGGAAGGTCGCTCAATAATTTATCTACGTTTCCGGTCCTTGAACGCAGCTCATATTTTCCGTCTTTTTTATCCACATGGATAAGGTGATATCCAAATTCTTCGTCCATCCAGAGAACGTAAATCGGCTTTTCTGATTTATCCCGTTTACCCTGTTTTATTTCATCAAAAATTCTAACCTGATTCTCGTACACATCTTTCAAATCAAGATATGTGTTCTTGCCAAATTCAGTTATTCCAATTCCAACAATTTCGGAACCATTTCTCTTAAGTGATGTTATTATGCGCAAACTCATAGAGACTAGTACGTTGGGCTTAGATTTAAAGTAGAAATAAAATTGTCAAGTCTGAAAAGCAAACAGAAAATGAAATAACTTTGCATTCAAAACAGTTCTTTTAAGCAAGACAAACATCTTAGTTTTATGGAAACTGACTTTGTATCTAATCGAGGGTTGGGCATACCCATGTGAAGACTATTTAATGATTATCATGTTTCATCCATGATGTCATCTAGGAAAATACTTCCTGATCAATTCTTTCATCTACAAATACGGATACATACCCATTCGAGGCTCTCTCCATCATATGCCCAAATCGTGGTTATTCCTTAACTGTAATATTTCCTGTATTCTCTATTTTCCCTTAACATGCAGTATATGACTCGCAACAATTGTAAATCATGGATTTGAACCAGAAAAGATTGCAAACATTTCTTACAATTTGGAAAAGGTGTTTTGATTTCACCCTTTCACCTGCCAAATCTTCGGTTCAGAAAGCTACCTGTTTCCACCCACAGATCGCTGAAACACCCACGGCCCCGCTAACATCACAAGACTAACATCATCCCAAAATTGTAAATTTTAGTTCTCACTAGGCCCCTCTAAAAAGAAAGGGGATTCTAACTAATGCAGGTCTAGCCCTGGAAATTCTGCCTGCTTTATCCCCAAGTCATTTTGAAGGGTTCTTATCTTCTTGGCATATTCTGACATTTTGGCGTGATCAGTTTGCACTTTGGCAATCTTGTATCCTCGCCATGCCTTCTTCAATGCACCCCATGTCTGACCTGCAGTATAGTTAGGTTTGTCTGATTGTGGCTGTACGAATTGGTACATACCAGTACTCTACAGGAACTTTTTATCTATAGCCATGTGAAGTAAAATCAATGGAAAAGTCAAGAATGCTCCATTAAAATCATGTCTTTATGTGGTAGTTTGCAAAAAATTTCAATTAAACTTTACTTTATCAATTTTTTTGACACTATCATAACATATAATCAATTAAGAGCATCACCAAACTAAATCGTACAATCTTACGTTAGTCTTTATTTTTCATTAATAAAAATACCTGCTTATTCAACGCTTCAATAGCTTCTCTTATCTCGTTTGTCCTTTTGTTGGTGCCTGTTATGTAGGCTTGGACTTTGCGCTTTCGGTCAACAATCATACGCTGTTGTTCGTGTTTTCCTGCAGAACCTTGTGATTTTCTAGTTTCAAGCGAAGACTCTGGTGTTATTGATTGGATTATTCTATATACCTCACTTGGATCTGTTTCATTATTTGAGATCACTGTTTTTACCTCATCAATTGAGATGGCCAAAAGCGGTTTTTTTGAGTTAGAAGCAATTTGGACTAGATTACCTACAATTTTGTGAGCGGTTCTAAAAGGAATTCCTTTTCTCACCAAGACTTCTGCGATATCAAGCGATATTGAATACCCACCATCTATTG
>DAHUYT010000021.1:0-25296 GCA_027315065.1 Nitrososphaerota archaeon
ATCATACATAGTAAGATCAACTGTTATCGTTAATCGGCATATAACTCGTTTGGACTATTGAAAAAATGTGTATGTTATATGATTATAATAGTTTAGTTGCAGGTCATTTTATCATGAACAGTAATTTTCAATTCTGATAATATGGGTACATACAAATTAAATGGAGGCATAATATGAAGATCGATGAAGTTTGCTTACGCTATACCTTTTTTGATACTACTCGCATTATTTTCACATTATGCTCATGCGGAGGTCTATGTCGCTAAGGGACAATATGGGGGATATTTCGATTCACATGGGATCTACACTGTTTATGGTTATGTAGGAAACAATGAAACCAAGCCAGTCATTGCAAAGGTAGGCGTTGAAGTAAACAGTGGAGGAACGGTATTCTCAGAATCAAGCGTTCTTCCTGTAATTTATCCATCAATGAGTATGATGCCATTCAAGTTCAGGTTTCCGCAAATAACCAGTGGGGACCCAATATTACTAAAACCTGGTGTCTCATTCATTCCGACAGATAGTAGATCCTTGAACCTCGATGTGATATACGATAAAACACTAAAGCAGTATCCAGACGGTCATCTGACAGGTTTTATCAAAAATACAGGCAATGGCACAGCATACAACATCAACGTATATGCTTTGGTCTATGACAAATACAATCAACTTCTTGGTGCAGTACAAAGTACGACAACCATATCGCAGATACGGCCTGGAGAGAAAGCCGAGTTTGTAATGTTTCCTGACCATACAATAGCAAGAGATGTAGCTTACTATAGCTGTTTTGTACCTGGTACTGAAAATACGCAAGAATTGTCAACAGATGTAAACAGTAAAAAATTCTACTTTAGTGTTAATTCAATAGTATACTTTTCAAATCAAGAGTTTGACAAAAATAATAACTCTATCTCATTTGATGCCGCAAATCCATGGCAGATAACCTATTATGCTAATTTCATGTTCCCAAAGGATTCCAGTAATGGAGATTTTAAGGTCTTCATAGATGGAAAGGAGATTAAATCACTAGTTAGCAGAGATCAAGATACAGGAAACTGGCATGTTGCATTCAACGTTGATTACGGACAACACAAAGTGACGATCTTTGGATTTCAACCTAATCTTGTTCCCAATTCAGACGAGTACTTCTATCTGACCCCACAGCTAGCGTTAAACTCATGGGCAGGATATCTTACATTTACAATATCTGATTCCCAACTGCTGGAGAAATTGGGCATCGCAGGAAAGTTTGTACCACCTTGGGTAAAAAATGATGTAAACTACATGATATTCGATAACCTGCCTGCAGATTATGTCATAAATGCAATAAGGTACTTGGCCCATCAAGGAATAGTACGATGATCTGTATCAAGTCATGCAACATGGAATTTGAAGTTTGCCCATATCAACTATGTACATGCTCAGGCTTGTTGAGGAATGCGGCAAGTCCTCACTTTCTAAAATGATAGTGAGCGTGAGATGTTATAATGCTAATTCTCAGCTTTGATAATTAGCCTCTAATTTAAAAGCACATTACCTTACCAAAGTACAATAATTTTGAATGAGGGAAAGAAAAAATCAGTAGGAGATTATGGACATGATGATTCGGAATGGGGCCTTAGAGACGATTCTGAAAAGATAGAGTGGGAGGAACATTACAAAGCCAGAAATAGAAAAGATGCAGAAGGAGAGAAAGATGAGGGCAAACAACAAGATTAAATCAGAACGTTCATCAAACCTCGGAAAAGTAACTTATGCGACAAATTGTTCACGAGTAGGATAGAATTCTGTTCCCATGCTGTTAGGAAACACGGTCTTTCATAATCTTTTTCGTTAGAATAACCTGAAATGAACTAATGGTGTTGAATCCCACTAGAACCGAATCTATGAGATTGTTTTAAAAGCATATCAGCATTTGGTTCTATGTTAAAAGATTTTCAAACGAGCCGGTGCAAAGCAGGATCAAATAAAAAGAACATGAACCACGGCAGAACTAAATCAAGAAAAGGGTTTGGCCTTGACTCGCTTATCATGATAGTCTCTGCAATTGTAATCATTACTATTTTAATTGGCATCAGCAAGGCCTTCATGACCACGCTTGAGAATTCCTACGTGTCTCTTACCACAACAATGCCAAAGTTTGATCCAACAGGCAACTATGATATTACGGTACAAAACTCTACATCGATGCAGAATACCACCGCATCACTTCTCTCCGTATACAACATGCTGCGGTCTGGTACCATCTGGGCAATCGGTGCAATACTGATTATCGCCGGAATCCTGTTTATGCTGGAGCAGATAGAGATTGTTCCCGCATCGACTGCATTTGGAATAATCTCAAAGGGTACGCTCTACTTTCTGATTCTGTTTGGATTCCCGCCGCTGTGGGATCTTTATGCCACTGGAATCGAGGATGGCTCAAGGGCGATAATGGATCCAGCAGGTACAGGACAGATACCGCAGTCTGTAATCAAGGTCTTTGATACGATAAACGGTATGGGAATCTCGCAGGGAAAGGTACCGCAGGTTGACAATTCTGTCCTGAACAATCTGATTCAGCTCTTCAACGGTGCAAACATCGTCTCGACTTTTTCAGACCAGGGCAAGGCATTCATACTAGGGTTGATTGGAGGTCTGATTGCACTAATTGCGTCATTTCTGACATACATGTTTTCAGCTATAAGGCAGGTCTTGACAGCTGTACTTGTCGCAGGCTTGCCGGTAATACTTATTCTGTCACTTGTACCATGGTTTCAGGGAATTACAAGGAGGCTCTTTGATACACTGTTTGGATTATCAATTGTTCCAATATTTTCCAGCCTTGTGATGGTAACAGGTGCTGCATACCTTGGTTCCATTACAACCCATCCGGTAGAAGAGCAGTGGTTTGCATCTGTTGCAGTCCTGACACTTGCAACATTTGTTCCAACAATACTGGTCCCTCTTCTTGGCTCGCTCTTTAGCTCAATGACAAATATCGTATCATCAGGTGTAGGATTTGGAGGAATGATGACGGTGATGGCAGCAAGAACAGGTCAGGGAATAGGAAGCGGTTCATATGGCGCAATGCAGGCAGTACAGCAGCAGGGAATGGAGTACGGCATTCCAGTCTCGGGCCTTGATATGGCAAGGGCAGGAATAGGAGGCGGACTAGCAGGAGGCCTTGGCGGGCTGGGACATGGCGCCTCCCATGCAGGCGCGCAGGCCCTAAGGCAGGTCGGTGCAAAAGAGATTGCATACGAGATGCGTGGCATGGGCTCTCAGGTTGCAAAGGGATTTCAGGATGTGGCACAGCAGCACGGAATCAATGTAATTCAACCTGCAGTAGATCATACGTTGACTGAAAACTCGGCAGGTGTATTGACCAGGCTTGCAACGATTCCAGTTCCAGAAGAACAAAGAGAGGTACACATGCAAGGCGGCACGACCTTGGTAAATCTAGCACGTCGTTCCATCGAGAGTGGCAACTATTCTGGGATGCTTGACCACCAGTACTTCAAATCAGTTCCTGTCAGGGACAAGGAAACTTTTGCTAAAGCAATTTCTGCAACAATTGTAAATCACGGACTAGAGCCTCAAAAGCTTGCAAACATTTCTTACAATTTAGAAAAGATGGGTGGTCTGACTAGCGATAACATACGCGAGTTTATTAGAAATCGCAAAGTAAGTGATTCATCACACCAAACAGATGAATCTCAAACGTTCAATGAGAATATTAAATAGTGTAAATCTTTAGGACTTTTTTAAAGGTCAAGCGAGTTTTCGATACATCCAAATTTTCTTGCCTACAGGAGATTTGGTAGACATTCTAAATTCAAATTTTTGATATAATGATGTTCTAGCAACACCAGTCTGCAAAATTACGTACCTGCATGCAATTTGTTTTCCAAGAACCTCTGCTAAACCAAGACAAAAATTGCAAATATCGCTTCCTATTCCCTTTCCCCTATACTTTTTATCAACACCTAGCTGGCCTAACAACATGGCAGGATATCTAATTGGCGTTGCGCCTTCTACCTTCTCTCCACTTTCAAGAATATTCACACTTATTGCTGACATTGAAACGGTAAAATAGGCAACTATCTCTTTTTTATCTCGTGCTACCCGCACTGTGGCAATCTTATTTTCGTGATATTTGATGGCTTTTGTTCTGGCAAATTCATCAACTCCAAGAGGATCTGTGCAGTCAGGTTCGGTAAAGTCCAATAATGAAAGGTCGTCATTAGGAGAAATTATATCATAATCTAATTCCAATGCACAGGTAATTTAGAAATCGGATTAAATAAGCCTAGGTTTTACATTTGGAAAGATAGTATTCAAGCGCTTTTTTCAGTGTTGCTTTCTCTTCCATGGTCAACTCTCTTGAGTCATACTCTAGAAAGGCTTTGGCCTCCTCTCCTTCCAGTTTTAGAATTTCTTCTGTCACGATATTGTCTATAATCTGGAAGAGTTATTTAAAATGTGTCTCTAGGATAGAAAGCACGGAATTTCTCAATATAACATGACTGATTTGCAGCCTTTCTCAATTGGGAATTTCTATGATCTCTTTTCGTTTTGATTGTGCTTCTTCCTTTAATGCCTCAAGCACAAGAGAGATGGCCTCTTTCATATTTTCTCTTAGTTCATCAATAGTCTTGCCATAACTAACTGCTCCTCTCAACTCAAGACACTTGCCTGTATAGCCTCCTTCAGGCTCTTCTTGTATTATGATGGTGAACTTGTGTTTTTCTGTCATAGTATGATAGGCAAATATGTCATATTTCTAGTTGTTTGATCTCTTGGATTGCATTAGCCTGGCCTTACCACTTTCAAATTTTTCTCTTGCAACTATTGCCACAAACTGGTACAGACGATATCCTTTTTTCTTAAAGTTATGTTCAAGCGGCCTACAGAGCTGCACATCCATCTCAAGTGTACTAACAGAAAAATCTTCATAGTCTCGGAAAACGCCAACTGTCATATATGCTTCTTTATCGGTCATGGCACCATATCTCCACTTTAAAAATCCAGGCAAGTCTGCAAAGTCCTTGTAAGTGAGATTCTCATAATCTGCCACCAACAAATATGGATCCACATCTGGAGTTCCAATCTTTGCATTCTTGACATATTCATTGAGATAAGACACTCTTTCTGGTTTGAGAAATTTCATGATATCATTCCAGTTGTCTTGGAACCATCTAGCCTCTGAACGCGAATGCGCGTCATGATCAAACTTTTCATGTTCAGTATTTTTTGCAATTGACACAGAATCAGAGGGAGTGTTTCTTGCATATTCTTGATTTGTCTGAGCAATATCATACTCTACTTGATTTGCAGGGTTTACCTTGAACTCAACCGATCGTCTGCCTTGGGGGGTACGAATCACTACAAGCAACTTGTCTTTCTTTACCGCTTCAAAACTTGCAAGATAGTCAAAGTTACACTCAAACTTGACGCCCTCTCCCTTTTTTTCAAACATGATTCCGGTGTTTAGAAGATAAAGAATTCCTTTGCCTACTTTGTGCATCCCGGAATCGTAGAACTTTACTATCGTGACACCTGCTGGAAGGGATATCATAGTATCACAACATGCTACACTAAACAAGATATTTCCATGGGTATTATGATATAACCGGTCAGTAGTGCTGTCAAGTGTCTGGATGCTTTTTTTATGCAGATGTCTGATTTTTTCTTGAAAAAAATCCATTTCATTTCTTATTCTAGTTTGTCAAGGCAAATTCAACCCCCTCAAGTGATTTTGAGAGTATGTCAAGTTTTTTCTCCTCAAGCTCGTCAAGCCATGACTCTAGCTTCTCGAACTGTTGCCCGTATTGTACCATAAGATCATTGCAGGTGTTAGGATAAACACGCAACGTCTTTTTGACGTATTTTACTGCAAAGCCTTTTCTCCTAAGAGATGAAAAGATCCATGAAATGTAGTGTTTTGAATAGTATTCACTTAGAATTGCATCAAAGGCAGACCTCATGTAAAAGCCAATCTTACCAGACCTTGCATACCGGTGTTGTACACAGCATGCACATGCAAGTACGCACAATTCCGAAAACGAGACTTTTAGCTTGCAGCATATTGCAGACCACATGCCAAGGTCTGTCAACCCATATGCCCCCCTATCATTGTCCTGCATCACCAAGTTTCTCTTTTTTAGTGCGCATATGGTGGTACGAACATCTCTTCCAGTGACTCTGCAAAGATCTGAAAAAGTTTTTTTGTTTGCAGGATATAGTGTGTCAAGTATGCTGCATGTAAGAGACCCTGGCACCAGCCTCTTATTGCCGTGATTGTAAATCCAGAGATTCTTTCTAATTGCGCGATTCATTTTGGAGATACTATGACAAGTCGTAGCGGCGTACCTTCCCTGATGGTTCTTACAAACCTTTCAAGCTCTTTCTTTGATTTTATCTTGAGAAATTTTAAGTGGTCTCCTGATCTTGCCTGTAGGAATTCAATTGTAGGCAGAGGTATTGCATAGACAGGCTCGCTTGGATCCCCTTCCTCGAGTTTTATACACCTGTTCTTCATATCATCGGTAACGCTGGAAACTGCGTGCGTCTTTGTGTTCAAAAGTAGCCTGTTGCCGCACTTGCATCTTACTATACCAGTATGTGACGAGCCACGGACAAGATCCTCGGCTTCTTTTTTATTTATTTTGGGCCAACCTTTCTCTGATTCCCCTGGTTCAAAGACAGTTATCTTTTTTTCACGATACCTTGGTGCAATTGACAGCATGATTACCTCAAGGTCTGATGGTGCTGGAAAGACAAACTTGCGATCCTTGAGGTTTTTCACAGAATCCATGATGACAGTCGTGGCAGTAATCTGTTCTTTCTCGGATTCAAACTTGGCAATCCTTTCTATGACATACAGAGGCAGCTCAACGGTTGCGTTCCTCTTGCACGCATCAACAAGAAATTCATCCCATCCATCACGCACTTTTGGATAAAGTTTCTTTTTTGCAAGCTCCAGATATCTTTTAGAGATCGATTGCTCTGCATGATATCTTTCAAGAAAGTGCACCGCATCTAGCATTTTTAGGGGGTTGATGGAACCATGCATGTTAAGCTCTACATGCATTCTTACAACATCTGCAATCTCTTTTACTGGAATAAGATATGCAAGTGCAGAGTCGTGGCCTGCTTCCTCCAGTGCCTTTACACGCATGTGTCCATTTACAATATACAAAGAATCTGCAAGCGTTGCAACAGCAATAGGCTCTATCTGTTCAGGACGAGTCTTTGCAATATCAACTATGCCTCTAAAAAGATTGTCGGTGTAGAAGGTAACCTTTACAGGACATGGCTCCAGTCTTGAGATCTTTACCCTTTGCTCATACTCGTACATGTAGTTTTGCTCCTTTGATTGCAAGGTCAAGGGCCCTTCGTGCCCTGAGATCTTCCCTTTTGTCATATACGTTCTCCAAGTTTGCAATGGCCTGACGAGATATCCTGTCATACAGGTGACCATTGCCTATTACACTTTGTAGTCCTAAAAGTAATAACCTCATGTAATAACTTGTCTTGTCACACCTGCACTCTATTCCAAGGCCCTGAGCTGAAATCTCATTTAATGAATATGCCTTCAATATTGTAAACGTACGCTTGATTCCAAGGTTCATCTTTACCGTCTCAATTATCTGTCTGTCTGATCTTGGCAGTCCATACTTTCTGCATACCAGATGGACTGCAAAAGCTGCGATGTGTGATTTAGTGCATACCTTTGGTCTTCTTTGTTTTAGTATGTCAACACTTTCTTTTCTTGCCAGACCTTGTCCTACAAGAGATTCAAGTTTTCTTAATTTTTCTGCATATGTGTTTTTTTCTTGTTGCCAGTATCTTGATAGCTTTTGATATATGACATTTACATCCTGTGCGGCATAAATTGGAAGATCAAGCTTTACACATATGTTTGAGATTTGTGAGAGATCAGGCCTGTTCTCATGTATGTGTCTTGCACAGTCAAGATTTACTTTTTTTGTTCCAATCTCAGTTAGTTGGTACAGGTTTAACTTGGAACCAGATGCTGTTTCCTGCAACTGGGATTCTCTTGCAAGTACCATCCCGCACCCTGTACAGACTAGTTCATAATCGGCAACGTACAATTTGTCGCTGCCACAATCTGGACATGACATCAAGTTGAGATGCATTTGATCCTCTTTCTTGGATGCGGAAGGACCTAGTTTTTGACGTCTTTTTGTCATTTGGTACCATCCTTTTCTTCTTCCTTCTTTAGGTTCTCAATGAGCTGTCGTACTGCATAGGATACAAGCTGTGATATGTTTGGGAACAGTCGGTCTTTGCCACAAAATCGCGTGCCTGTCTCTTTTAGGTGTCTTGGAATCTTGACAGAACTCCAAAGATTATCAGATTTTTTCATGTACTACATTTAGCACATCGTTATTTAACAGTTGTGCTAAGTATAGCACAAAATATAATAGGTCATTTATGTATCACATATGGTACACAACATGACAGAATGGGATACACTTAGGATTCCGCACGATCTTATGGAAGAGCTAGAGAAATTCTTGGAATCAGCAGTTGCAAAAAAGACTGGCTTTACCAGCAGGACACAGGTAACAACTACTGCCATGAGGGAGTTTCTTCAGAGATATTCGAAGAGGTTTGAACATGTCAACACGTATGAAGACAAGGTAAGAATATTGGACAACAATATTGGCAGACGTGGAGACATAGTCACTGTCCAGTTCAAAGGCAAGACAGCTTTTTGTGATTATTGCGAGTCAAGCGATTGCATACATGTCAAGTATTGCTGGGAGATCCCCCAAGTTGTCGAAGTCTTAAGAAAACATGGCCTCAGAAATTCAGATTAGAGACTGACATGAACCTGCAGTTTTTGAGATGATGACCAGTGATAACTCATGTTTCTGAAAATAGGTTTACAAAAATGCTGTCTTACCTGACTTAGATATTCATCTTCTTGCAATTATAAAATTTCAAAGACATTGAAATTAATACAGATGTAAAGATCTTTCGATATTTAGTGTATTGCATCCCAACAACAGCATTCATCCCAAGTACAATTAGGACAATCTCTGTGTGATTTTGATAATTTACATTCATCTGGCAAGCAACCACAATCAGCACATTTTATTTTCATGCGTTCCGTTGTACTTTGAATTATATCAAGTTGTACTAGTCTTAGAGAGGAGTCGAACAGTTCAGGAAAATACATTGAAATGTATTATCACTTTGTAATCTTGCACTTGGTAGTTATTCCCTTCACAGAAATATAGTACGCATATACCAAGATAGCAATGGAAATTAGACGTAACGGAATCTCATAATTAGTCAGAAATGCCGTAAGTGTCCCACCTGCTGCTCCAAATGCAGATACTACTGCAAAGCCTATTGAACCACAGCTGCACGCACCCGCACTGGCCCCTATAATAGATCCTAGGAATCCAGTTCCTGATCTTCTCACGCTGCTGCCAAGCATGCGAATCCTGTAAATGCTAAGGCTTATGACCACTCCAGATAACGCCGCAACAATTACAATCAGTGAGAAATCTGCAATCTCATATACAGGTACATAGAAAAGAAGGACGGGTGTAAAAAAGATAAACTCTGAAATTATTGAAAGAGATACCAAGAGAACGCCGAAGATAGATACGGACAAGGCAAGATACAGCTTGTTTGAAAACACTAGGTGTAATGCTTCTTTGTGCACTTCATTTCATATAAGGTCATAATAATTATTTAACGATATTTCCAAATTGTGCTAACATATTCTATACTCTGGTAAAAGTTCGGGTGATTTGGAACAAAGGTTAAATCACAAAAAAGCCACAAGACAATAGCAATGAAGATGGGTGTAAAGTCATTATTGTTTGCTTCAGTCTTCATAGTTACAGGCTTCTCTTATGCTTATGCTGATTCCATGCAAGGTAATAGTTCTATGTCAGTGCATAACAATGCAATGAACACTAGTCAGATATCTGGTTCAGGGAACAATGGCTCCATGATGAATGAAAATAACATGTCAAACGGCTCCATGATGGGTAATAACATGTCCGGATGGGAAAATAGTTCCATAAAAGGTGGAATCATGATGTCAGGCGGAATTATTGACCTGTCAATGGCATCGCCAGTACTAGGTTCTCAGAATGCCCCAGTTACCATAGTAGAGTTTGGCGATTACCAATGCCCAAACTGTGATGCGTGGTATAAGAATCAGGAACCTATCATCAAAACAAATTACATTGATACAAACAAAGCCAAGTTATACTTTGTAGACTTTCCATGGGCAGGTACAGATTCCATCGCAGCGGCAGAATCCTCCTATTGTGCAGGCGATCAAGGAAAATACTGGGAATATCACGACTATTTGTACCAGCATCAAGGCGGAATACAAACAGGCTGGGCAAGTACAAGCAACCTCAAGTCATATGCAGCGTCGCTTGGTCTTGACACAAATCAATTCAATACATGCCTTGATTCTGGAAAATATTCAGACAGGGTATCGCACAATAGGGAAGTTGGTCTATCAAAAGGAGTTCAAGGTACTCCAACATTTTTCATAATTGGCCCTGCTGGCACAACGCAAGAGATAGTAGGCGCTCAGCCAGCTTCGGTGTTTTCTTCAGTCATAGATCAGATGAGCATCCAGGCAACTCCGGAGTTTGGCCCCGTAGTTGCTATAGTTCTTACAATAGCTATATCTGCACTAGTAATTATTTCTGCAAAAACAGGCCCGAGAATAATTTCCAGATACTAACACACGCCTCATCAAATTCCAAAAGTGCTCAACCTTTGTTGGACTAGTATAAAGATTCTAGTTCTGTAAGATTTATCATTATGTAATTTATCATTATGTAAAATTGATACTTGATCAGATACTTTAGGGTTTGTAAAAAAGTTCATAGTCTGAGACTAAAGATTCGATTATGATTTGAAATTTATGGTACGAATCATACGTGATAACAGAGATAAAAGATCTCCTTGATGATCATTGGTAAAAATATTGGTAACCACTTGGCTGATAACACACTAAAAGATAAATTAATCCCTTCCTGGGGGATACCATGTCTGGAGCCTGTGAATATGATCCAAAAAAGGCACACGAACTAGCTGAGGAATCAGAAGAGGACAAGCGAATGGAAATTCTGCGCCTAGTTGGAATTGCTCTAGTTACAATATTTGTTGCATGGCTACAACTCATACAACCTGATTGGATTGGAAAAGCTATTGTTACAGTTACAGTACTAATTGGAGGCTATCCACTCTTCAAAGAATCATTGCATGCTCTAAAAAATGGTCGCGTCAACATGGAACTTTCCATGGTGATAGCAATAATTGCATCATTAGCTTTATTACAATTCCTTCCTGCAATAGTTGTCACATTTTTTGCTATCATGTCAGAATTTGTTGAAGGTTTTATTGTAAGAAAAGGGAGAAAAAATATAGAGACTTTATACAGTCTTGCCCCAAGAAAAGCACTTGTCAGAAATGAAAACGGACAGACAAAATTACTTGAAATAGAGCAAGTAAATGTTGGAAATGTGATAGCTATAAGGGAAGGAGACGTAATTCCTGTTGACGGCGTAATAATTTCAGGCTCGTCTACTGTAGATCAGGCTAGCATAACTGGAGAGAGTATCCCGATAGAAAAAAATGTGGGAGATAGTGTTTTTGCGGGAACAATAAACCTAACACAGCAGTTGGAAGTAAGATGTGAAAAAAAGTCCACCGATACAACCTTTGCAAAAATAATACAACTTGTCGAAGAAGCTGAAGCGTCAAAAGCTCCTATACAAAAATTGAGTGATAAAATGGCTACTAGACTCATCCAGTTTGCAATAGGATTGTCGGTTGTAACATATATTGCAACACAAAACATTGTGTCTACACTTTCAGTTATTATTGTGGCAGGTGCGTGCGGTCTTGCTGTCGGTACCCCAATAGCACTACTTGCTACTATTGGCAAGCTTTCAAAACGAGGAATTGTCATCAAAGGAGGTATTCAGATTGAAAACATGAGCCGTACTGGAATCATAGTCTTTGACAAGACAGGTACACTGACACATGGAAAACCAGTTGTTTCCCAGGTAGTCTCCCTAGAGCCTTCCAAGACGCCTAAAGACATACTGGAATATGCCGCAATAGTTGAGAAATATACTAACCATCCCCTTGCAAGAGCCGTAGAGGAGAAAGCTACTCTGGAGGGAATCAGAGTTTCAGAGAAAAGTGTATCCATGCCCAACACTGTCACAGTAGGAAGAGGAGTCACGAGAATATACAATAACCAACGAATCAGCCTTGGGAATCTGGAGTTTATAGACAATGAGATTAGCCATGGAGAACCAGAGTATGCAGCCCAGAGAATTTCAGAATTATTAAAATCAAAAAGAAATTCATTTCAATATCTAGTAAACGAATACAAGGATAACACAGGTTGTACTTTACAGATTGTAAGACATCAAGATGTTGACCTACTACAGTTTGCATTGACTGCCACGTTTCTTGTTATTGACCAACATCTTGTCGGAGCAGTATTCTTTGAAGACTCGCTGAGAAATGATGCCAAGGAGGCAATCTCTGAGATCAAAAAAATGAAGATCAAAGTAGTAATGTTAACTGGAGACAATGAAAAGATAGCAAAAAGAATTGCAGATGAGGTAGGCATTGATGAATATTATGCAGAACTGCTCCCACAAGACAAGGTTACAAAGATTGAGGATATCGTCAGAGAACACGGAGATCACAAGATGGTTGTAATGGTAGGTGATGGAATCAATGACGCTCCTGCCCTTGCAAAATCCCATGTCGGAATAGCAATGGGCAAGACTGGGACCGATGTTGCCATAGAGACGGCCGATATAGTTTTGATGACAGAAGATATAATGAAGATTCCACACTTGATTAAAAATTCAAGGCAGTCGATTTTTGCAGTAAAGCAAAACTTCTTTGGGACACTAGGCGTGGATGGACTTGGATTCATCCTTGCCTTTACGGGTCACATAAACCCCCTCCTTGCCGCACTAATACATGTAGCTTCTGAGCTTGTCTTTATGACAAACTCTGCAAGATTGATTATCGATAAAAGGTCGGCGGGGATTGCATCCTGATTCAATTTCATGCCAGGCTAACCATTTTAGTTGTTGGATAAACCATCCAACTAGATAAATATCACTCGTATGAAAAATATAACATGACTCATCATAAACTGCCTGAAGTAGAAAAAAGACTAGCCAGGATAGAAGGACATGTCAAAGGCATAAGAAAAATGATCGATGAGGGAAAAAGATACCCCGAAGTCGTTCAACAAATTATAGCAGTTAGAGCAGCTTTGGATGGTGCAATAGAGGTCATAATACAGGATTTGGCAGAACATGTAAGCCAGACTGCCAGTAGCAAAGGCAAGAAGGCTGCTACAGAACTAAAAGATACTGTTTCTAAAATTTTATAGAATTAGAGTAAAACTGACACGACGGCCATTTGTCTCTATATGTAATTCATGATAATCCCATAATCCCATCTTGTAATAACATGTAAAACAACAAGTGTTACAAGTAATGCCGCAAGAATGACTTGACCATGAACTAGTCTGCTGAAAAATTTCAAATTCTTGCCAGACGTGAATTTGAGTATTATGCCACTAATCATTGAAACGGTCATTACTATGACCAACGAAAGTGAGATATAATCCAGTCCTCTGATGAACATAAATCCATGAGATAAACCTGCAAAGAATCCTACCGAATTTAACATGATATGAAAATTCAATACTGGTTGGTACATAGATGTCAAACTTTGCGAGGTGCCAGAACCCCCAATTAATCTCATGGTGGGAATTTTCCTTACCATTTTGAATATGACTAGCGAAAGATTTGCTGCTATTCCGCATCCAATGGCTAACCAGCCAAGAGTGATAGCCGTACTAAATCCTTGGCCATCATCATCAGCATAAGCTATAGCCGGAATAAACACGAGAGCTATTATTATCGGTATTTTCAAGTATGAAGTGGTAGAAAAAATTTTCAAAGATTATACCGATCTCTTCATAGTCTTTCTTCTTATTTTATATACTCGCCAAATCGAATATCCGACTACGCCAAATATTGCAGATATGGTAATGTATAGTGTCAAACTAAAAATTTCTAAGATCATCATGCTTCCTTGATCACTTCCTTCTTTTTCATATTGCGCAAGAGCTAATGTTGGCGCACTTGTGGCAAGCACAACAAGCGCAACCAGTATGTATGAGTATGATTTCATTACATAGTCAATATACAAGTTATAATAAAACCGGTTCGACCATTTCTATCATTGAGAATGGCACTGATATGCTCATAACCCAAGGGATGGGTTTTTTCTTTATTTTGTAAAGCGTCTTTGAGAACTTACGTCTCACATGATCTGTTGCCTTAAGAACGATACGATGCGGACATATATCAACTCCAATGAGTTTTATATGAAACATTTCTATGCAATTCTTAAATACGGGTAACTAGGTCGATCTAATATAATTAGCAAAACCGCAAGCATTTCTCTTCTCTTGACTGTAATTTTGGTTTTTTCTATCACCTCTATTATTTTACAAAAACCTGATAGCACTCTTGCCATTACGAAGTTCATCAATTCCAGTACCAGTATTGTTGGTACTGCATTTGCAGATTCTGGAGAAGACAATCAACATTCAGAAAGTGAGGACGGTCAAAAACATCAATCAGAAAACAGCGTTCTGCAATTCAATCAAGACAGCAATCAGACACAATCTGAACATCAGGCTGTAAATGAGAATCAAAACCAGGCAGAAAATGAGGTAAAAAATACAAATAAGACAGAATCTGAACACCAAGGAGAAAATCAACGAATACCATCGACTGAAATTGAAAACGAGAACAATAATCTTAATGCCACACATCATGCAACAGAAAAAGATGCTTCAGATATAGAAGAGGAAAAAGCAAATGAGACAATAGCAGCACAGGTCGATATTGGAGCAGGAAATGTATCTGAAAAATCTCTTGATAATAATGTAGTTGTAAAGGTTGAAAATACCACCAATGATGCCGTTAGTATGACTGTCAGTGCATCAAGTCAGAGCGGTCCTAAAGTCATACTGATAAATCTCAATAGCACTACAATTGATGTTGGAAATATGAAATACTTACACATAATGTATGATGGTAACCCAATAGATCCTGCTGCAAATATAACAGAAGTATTACATCCTGTTGCATCTGACCAGCCTCATTTTGCCATACTTGTCACACAAAGCGGCGCGCAAATTCTTATCTCAATTCCTCACTTTTCCACACATACCATAACTATTACTTCAATTTCCAAAGTAATTCCAAGTGTTCCAGAATTTGGCCCAATTGTAGTACTGGTATTTGTAATTGCCCTAATATCCGCAATTACAATAACCAAGATCATACCAAAGACTTCATTCTAGATTTGTTCTAGTTTTTCTGTCGGTTTAATTTTATTTCGTATGTTTCATAAGACTCATTTTAGGTTCTTTTTTCAGAGGTTTTACCGGCATAGATCCTAAACCAAGTATGAAAGACCTAAAAAACTGCTTGTCGACTAACTTCAAAATTCGTCAGCAGTGTTGTAAATTTTTCAATATGGTCTACCACGAATCATCAGAGTCATACAAGATATCAAAAACTATAAAATTAACACCTAAATTCAGAGTTGTTCAACAAAGCAAAAAAACATTATAAGTTTTGCTGTCTTCCGTAAACTTGATTTTTAATATTAACTAAGCGTGGGATTACCTTAGTTTTGATTTTGATCTTCGCGCTTTTGCTTTTCTTTTTGTAGTTTTTCTCTTTGCTGTCTTTACTACCTTTTTTCTTGTTGCCTTTTTTGCCTTTTTAGTTCGTGTCTTTGCTCTTGTTTTTCTCCTCCTAGATATGATCTCTTTCAATCTCTTCTCCAAGGATTGCAACATCTTGGTTGTTTGGGCCTCTCTTTTAATCAAAGATTGAACTCTTGGTCGCAGTACTAACTCTGCTTTCTCGCTTGACTTTAGCTGTTCAAGCAATCCAGGTTTGATGTGAGCTTGTTTTCTTAATTGTGAATCAAGTTTTGCTTTTTCCTTTTGTAAATTTTCAATCTGTTTGACAAGTCCGGCCTCTGCCAGTTCACGTTCCTTTAATTGCGCGTGTAATTCAACTATCTTTTCATCAATGAATTTCAACCTTTCCTGTGCAGATACCTTTTCTTCTGGTACACCATATTCGCTTTGCTGTTTAGTGCTATCTTGTGCATCTTGTTCATGCCTTAATCGCTCTTCAGCTGCAATCTTGAGCCTAGATATGCTCTCCTTTTGTGCCAGATGTTGATTCAGCAGCTGTGCCACATGCCCAATCTGCCTGCCTAAAAATTCGTTTTTTCTTGCTAAAGATGCAAGCCCTGATGACGACCTCCTTTTCTTCGAGATTACCTCTTTTAGAGCGTTTTCGCCCCTTCTCCGTAATTTTGCAATCTCAATCTTCTTTATTTTATATGATTTGATTAGTGTTTCCAAGGATGTCATGTGCTTTAGAGTCTTTGTAATCGATTAAGTTTTTGTTATGATCAGGATTTGACATAAGAGTTAATTTTTTTACATATTTCCCAGATTTTTTCGTAAAATTTCAAACATAAACAGAGATGGAGCAAGTGATTTTATGTGGCAGCGATAATGAAAATGCATGGAATTCCATCCATCACAGATACCCATTTCCAAAACATTTGAGATTGACAATGAAAGAATGGCACCCGAGATTGCAGCTGAAATGGTCAAGTTGGGTTTTTCAGCGCAAAAGGGTGGATTTAGAGTAATTATGACCAAAGACAAAGACATGGCAAAAAAAATCGGGTTTACAATTATGAATGAGCTTAATCTTGGCCTACGAAGGACAAAACAAGAGCGCGACATAAGATACTGGATCTATAGTCACGATAATGATCATTTTGCCATGGTATTGATAAGATCGCAAGTCTTAACTGATCTAGGTTTTTGATTTATTGAAGATAAGTTCGATCTTGAGTTTTTTTGACATGATATCTGCCAGCAAAATGCCAAGTACTGCTCCAGCAATGACTGTTGTTGGATATTCCTGCAACAGATACAGTCTGCTAATTGAAACAAGGATTGGATATAGCCATATCAAGTACCATCCTCTAGGAAATCTTCTTGATAATGCATATCCTACAATGAATGCAAATATTGTTGTCCGTACTGTATGACCAGCAGGGAACGTGCCATCTATCTGGCATGGAACCCCAACGTCTGCCCCAGATTCAATCGGTAGATTTGCCCCCAAGAACTTTAGATCGGGTTTTTCATATCCAGTGTAGCAACGTAGGTATGCTGCGGCCATGGTCCCTATTAACAACGCAAGAAGGAGTATGAGACCAAGTCTCCGGGTGCTTTTCATTATAAAAAGTATTATGGCAACAAATATCGGATACAAAACCCAGCCAATCTCAGAAAAGACCTGCATGGTTAGATCTACAGTAGTATTTCCCGCTAGTTTTTGCAGTGAGTTTTCAAAGAGGTTATCCTGATAGACCAGAATTTTTGCACCTGCCAAGTATGCAAGCACCAAAAATGACAACATCAGAAGGAAAAATGTTCTGCTTCTTACATCAAAAAGCCACTTTTGCAAAGAAAGACCCTCTTGTATTGACGTGCATGTATTGATCGAATCCCAATCCATATTAAAATGCCATCAATCATTCCAGAAAACTCACATTATCCGTCGATTGACTAGGATTTTAACGCGGTCAAAATGTACAAATTTAAGCATCCTTTAACAGATACAACCATGAAAGGCTGAACACGGTGACTAGAACTATAATCTCATTCCCTACGTGTCCAGCCAACGGGAGATTTTAGTTCGCTTCGATATAGGACATCATTTCTTAAAAATACTAACACATTATCTAGTTCCAGATTTGTGACATGTTTAGTTACGCAGTTCAAACAAACTATGTAAAAATCCGATAAAAATTTGATATTTTTTGGAGATATTACAAGAAAGAAGCAATTGCCTGAGGTTATTTTAAAATGAGAATTCAACTGCGTAACTCCTAATGTCAATATTTTGATGCTCTGCTTGATTTTTCAGTTGGTATAACATGTACATAGATATTAAAGATATTTCATGGTACAATAAGCATCTAATTTGAGAATATTTAACATGATTCCAAGAATACAATCAAAAGATAGGCGACATGCCAGTTAAGATATAATACTATCCTTACATACACACATACTATGACTAGACTTTTCCTGGCTTTTATAACGAGCAGTTTGTTGATATGTGGAACGATCTTGCCTGTCTGGGCCACTACAGATTTTACTGCATACTTGCCAATATCTGGCAATCCCATTACTCCAAGTTTCAAATTCACGAAGGTGGTATTCATAGATTACAAGAATGGCGGAAATTTAAAGAATGAGCTAAATGGCAAAAATATGACGATATCATTTACAGCCGATTCTACCAACAATCCAAGTGTTGCTAAATTTATGCAGATACTAGATAATGCCATAAGAGATCAAAAAAGTTCGGCCTCAATAACAAATCTCAAAGTCAATTACATCGCACAGATTAGCGGAGGTCCAGATCAAGCCTCAATTACTTATTTTGTTCAAGTGATGCCGACAATAACTGGATATGTCTTGTACAAGGGCACCACCATGGTAAATTCTGCTGTTGGAGGAGGTGGTACTCCGTTCATCTTGGATGCATCATGGGCAGGCTTTAACGTAAACCATGATGTTACTCTGTCTACTCCGACTTATGGCAATCTAGAGATTAACTATCCAATAAATCTCATTCAAAAAGAGCTGCCTGTTTTGTATAATGCCATAAAGGGAACCGATGCTGCGAAATTACTTGAAGGAAATCTTCTTGATGCAAGTCCTCTATTCACACAACAGCCATTAGCAAGCTGGGATCACCTCTTTGATCCTTCCTATATTGTTAGCGGAGCGGCTGCACTACAGTACAAAGGGACAAAGGTAGCAGTAACTACTTTTTCAACAGGAGTCAGCAACATACAGTCCGGATCCATGAGTGCAAAACAACAAGATGCCGACTTTACTAGCGATGCCACATATCACATTCGCACAATAGACCAAGCGGCTTCCGGGACATTTGATGTAGAGGGTCAGGCACAAGCATATAATGTAGGAGGGGCACCTGCATTTACAACCTCGCCTACTGCAGCTGCTAATGTGTCAACTACAACTGCAGGCGGTATATCAGGCATGGTGTTGTATGGGATGGCGGCATTTGGCGGGGGCATTGCAGTATTTGTGTTCATTTGGAGTAACAAAAAGCTGAAGAGCGAGAAGAATAGAAAACCTGATGCTCCATGGGGACCTGTACAATATGAGGAAAGACAGCAGTGGGCAGACAAGTTTGAGACTGCAGCAAAACCAACTCCTAGCGTTGTAACAGCAGAAGAAGAAAAAGATTGGCTATGCTTCAAGTGCGGCTATTATACGTCCAAGAGTCAGGATCACTGTTCAAATTGTGAAGCGGCACGACCTATTTAGGCATACAAAAAGGCACTTACATTATCGGTTGATCAATAGTGATTTCAGAGCATCAATAACCGAAGACTGAGTACCGAGAAGAGAAATATAGTGTAATTACTAGAATAACTCATATTTTTCTGTTTTATATGATATCTGAAAAAATGTCAGGTTTGAAAACAAGAACAGAGATTTGAACCAGCTAGCACAACAGATAATCACAATGTTAGAAGGTGACGGATACAAAACTCAGATGACGTCTAATTCACCAGTAGGAATAGTCATTCAGGCAAAGAAAGCCGGCATTCTCAGAGATATCATTACTGCAGACAGAGCATTTACGATAATGATCAGTGGGGATTCAAACAACTTTGCCATACATATCGGAATTGGCAAGTGGATACAAAATATTGCCGTTGCGGCAGCAGAGGCACTACTCTTATCTGTATTATTTCTAGCAGTTGACATTCCAGAGATGATATGGACAAGGCCATGTGGAAAATGATGTATTGAAGAAAATAACACAGATAGTATGATGACCTTAGAACCGATCTTCTGAAAATATCAAATTTATTATGTTGAAAGGTCCTTTTTCGTTATGAATTAGATCCTATTGCTGTAGATATGGAATAATTCATATTCTCTAATAGAAATTAATAGGAATTAATCAGCGAAAACACGCAGATTTGCTAGAATAGTTTTTGAGTATAGCCTTAAGAGGAGGGATGAATAATGCAGGTTTAAGAAATGAAGTATGTATCACAATGTTACAGACACATTATGACTATGTCACCGAGAAGAAAGAAGATCATGCTAGTCTGCCTGTGGTGTCTTGCGCCTGTTGAGATGGCAGTTATTACTGGCGTATTTTATCTAGGAAGGCGATTACACCAAAGTGCTAGCCTGTCTAGTACATCAACTGCATAACATCTGGCAGCGGTTAAGAGGGACATATTTGAGATCAAGATAACGGGAATTTACATAGTAGATTGCAGTACCCCACGGTTCAGAGGGCAGAGTGGTTCGTGAACGAGATGGGAAATGTCTTCATGGCTTTACTGTTAAAGCCATCTTTTGAGGATTCTAAGGCAAGGGATACCTGGTTGTTGCCATATTGTCAAGTTGGAAAATGATCCTAGAACAATGTTAGTGCACCGCTAGCAACTTTCTAAAAGATTTTAACCAACCCCAAGAAAGGATCGCCGTGAGAATACTTACTCTAGATGATTTTGATACTAAAGGCAAGACCGTCTTTTTGCGTGTAGACATGAACTGTCCAATAGATCCTGCCAGCATGAAAATAATCGAGACAAGCAGGATCAAGGAGTCCACCGAGTCCCTCAAAGACTTGGAGGAAGCAAAGGTTGTGATTGCATCACACCAGGGAAGAGTGGGTAACAAAGATTACACCGGGATGGAAAATCACGCCAAAGTTCTTGAACAAATACTGGGCCGCAAAATAAAATATGTTGAAGATGTGATAGGATCAGAAGCACAACACGAAATTAAAAATATGAAAAATGGTGACATAATATTGCTTGATAACTTGAGACTTTGTGCTGAAGAGAATTACGAGTTCTCACCTTCCGATGCATCTAAGACTATCATGGTAAGCCGGCTCTCCAAATTGTTTGATCTTTGTGTTCTGGATTCCTTTCCAAGTTCGCACCGATCACATCCATCAATTATAGGATTTGCACATGTCCTTCCATCATGTGCTGGAAGGCTAGTAGAACGTGAGGTAAGAAAGCTCGATGAGATAATGACAATTACAAAAGGGCCCCATGTTCTAGTTCTTGGAGGATCAAAGGTGGTTGATAGACTTGAGGCTATAAAGGAATTGATTCAAAATGGACGGGCTGATCAAGTACTGCTTACCGGCGTAATAGCAAATGTGTTTCTAAGGGCACAGGGAAGAATCAAGTTTCCACTAGGGATAAAAATAGAAGAGGAGGTTGTGCAAAAGGCTCACTCTCTCATAGGAGAGTACCCCGATGTCTTTTCTGTTCCAGTTGACATTGCAGTAGAAAGAAACGGAAAAAGGGTAGAGATAGATGTTCGCGAGATTGTCAAGGGCGACAACATATTGGACCTTGGCCCAAAGACGGTCGAATACTATCTAAAATCAATACAAGGGGCTGGTACCGTATTTATGAGTGGTCCTGCCGGATTTTTTGAAAACGAGAATTTTAAGTTTGGGACAGAGTCGCTTCTCAGGGGAGTGGCTGACTCTTTTGCCACAACTATAGTAAGTGGAGGTCATCTGACAGCTGCACTAAAAAGATACGGTCTGACAGAGAAGATCAACCACATCAGTACTGCTGGAGGTGCACTGGTATTGTACTTGACTGGCGCAAAGCTCCCAATGATTCAGGCCTTAGAAGAGGCAGGTATAAGATACAGATCTAAATAGTTGCCTTGCACTGGGAGTTTGGACATACTTGTGGTTCAAGTTTTCCCAAGTAAAACTCGTGGTTACAAGACTTGCAGTTATGTTTCTCGATCACATCGAAGATCTTAAACCACTGAGTGGTAAAGTTTTGGGCAATAGGTCTTATCAATCCCTCATCATGCAATTGTTTAAAGTATGTTTCCATGTCATCTATCGTAAGAGAGCTGTCAAGCCCGTTGCTCTGCAGTGACTCAAAAATTTCATCATTTGTGAACCTTGTATTTGGATCGTTGAACTTTTCAAAAATCACTTTTCTTATCTGAACAGGTATTGTCACTGTTTGGGTCGTCAATTTAATACAAACCCGAGGCTTCTTCTTTTATCTTGTCGGCAGATTCAGTATCTTTTAATTTCTCGGAGAGATAAGAGTACAGACCAGACTTTAGAACCTTAAGTGATAATAATGCGCACTTTATTCTGGCAGGCCCAAGGTCATGCAGGCCCAGGTTATCCAATATGTCTTCTTTAGAAAGATTCTTTACTTCTTCAAAGTTTTTCCCCATGATAAGTTCAGTGAGCATTGAGGCACTAGCCTGGCTTATCGCACATCCTTTTCCTGTGAACTTGACGTCTGCTACTTTATTTTCCTTTATGTTAAGGTGCATCTCAAGCTCATCACCACAAAGTGGATTGCTATCTCTCTGTGCAATGTCCGGGTTTGTTATCTTACCATAGTTTCTTGGATTTCTGTAATAGTCCAGTATGATCTCTCGGTAAATATCCGCACTACTCAAAGTCTAAACAACTCCTTTGCCCTGTAGAGCGATTTGATAAAAACATCTATTTCGTCCTTTGTATTATAGATATAAAAGCTTGCGCGAGAAGTAGCAGAAACATCAAGCCTTTCCATTAACACCTGCGCACAATGGTGTCCTGAGCGAATGGCAACTCCATCTTCATCAATTATTGTTGCAAGATCATGTGGATGAATGTCTCCCAGATTAAATGAAATTACGCCGCCACGCTTTACAACATCCATTTGACCGTAAAGCTTTATTCCTTTTATCTGAGACATCTTGTCAATTGCATACTTTGTTAACTCCATCTCATGCTCACGTACCTTATCCATCCCTATTCTTTCAAGATAGTCAATGGCAGCGGCAAATCCAATCACATCTGCAATATTTGGAGTTCCTGCCTCAAACTTATACGGCAGATCGTTCCATGATGTTTCATACTTGTGTACCTCACGGATCATATCTCCCCCACCATTAAACGGAACCATGCCCTCAAGCAGTTCTTTTCTTGCCCACAGTACACCAACACCAGTTGGCCCTAACATCTTATGAGCAGAGAATGCAAAAAAGTCACAGTCTAATTTTTGTAGATCTACTTTGAGGTGTGGAACAGATTGGGCGCCATCAACTAGTACTCTAACTCCTTTTTTCTTACAACGCCTGATAATTTCTTCCGAGTCAGTTATTGTACCAAGAACATTTGACATCTGACTGAACGCAACAAGTTTCACTCTTCCAGTTTCCAAATATTTGTCAAGTTGATCAAGCAAAAGTTCGCCGTTGTCGTCGACACCAACATACTCTAATTTTGCATCCTTTTCTTTTGTCAATAATTGCCATGGAACTATATTGCTATGATGCTCGTATTCTGTAGTAACTACAATGTCATCTTTGTTAACATTTTGTCTCCCCCAGGAATAAGCGACCAGATTTATTGCCTCTGTCGTACCTCTAACGAAAATTATCTCTTCCCGACTTTTTGCATTGATGAATTTTACAATCTTATCTCTGGTGTTCTCATATGCCAATGTTGCCTCTTCGGCCAATTCATGAACTGCTCTGTGAATGTTTGAGTTATAGTTTAGATAATAATTACTTATAGCATCAATTACTTGGATTGGCTTTTGGGTGGTTGCCGCGTTATCAAGATAGACCAAAGCCTTGTCTTTGTGAACTTTACGTTTGAGAATAGGAAAATCTTTTCTAATATCTTCAATATTTATCATGCTTGTTTGCAAATTATTCTACCTCAACATAGATTTCATTTTGTTCTATTTTAACATTGTAGATTTTAAGCGGTATCTCAGCTGGGAGATTTTGTGGTATCCCTGTTGCAAGATCAAATGTTGAAAGATGCAAAGGACATGTAACTCCCTCTTCAGTCAAGATTCCCGTGGTTAGATCCGCATCTGCATGAGTACAGATTCTATCTGTAGCGTAAATCTTTCCATTAAAATTTGCCAAGAGAATTTTTTTTTCCTTGTAATCGAAATCTATCATGTCCCCGCTTTTCAGATCACTGGTACTACATACTTTGACCCATTCTAACAACGCATTCACCTATACTTGTAATGACTCTCAAAGATATCTGTCTCGCGATATCTTGTCTCTTCTACTTCAAGTATCGCTTTGAGTTGCTCATCTGTTTTGATCTTAAGATCCCTGCCAAGCCATTTTGATTCAATGAGATAACTAATCCATGCACGAATCTGGTATGACATCTTTCTTGACAGTGGTTCAAGAAATCCTTCTACTATGATCTTTTGTGCTTCTGGCTTGTTCAAACATCTAGTGGCAAGATAGAATAGTTGTTCTTCATCCATCTGAGCAACCGAGGCAGAATGCGTTGCCTTTACATCATTTGTTAGTATCTCAAGACCAGGAATAGAATCTGATTTTGCCCCTTTATCTAGCAAGATAGAGTGACCTGCAAGATATGATTCTGAATGGTGTGCATCTTTTTCGATTCGAATCATTCCCTTAAAGAGAGACTTGGAAGTATCTTTTAGAACAGATTTTTCCAATACCCTGCCAATAGTAGAGGGGGCATTATGTATTAAATTAGAAGATAGATCAAATGATTGATTCTGGTTCCCAAACACCACTTCGGTATCATGCGCGTTCGCGCCTGTTCCGTTGAGATAGTTGTCAACCTTATATCTTGAAAGATGCGAGCCAAATAATCCAAGATACCAGCTCATCGTGGAATCTTTGGCAATTCTTGCAGCCCTTGATGAAAAGTTTACTGCATTTTGTTGATCCATAGCTTGAAGTGTCACAAGATCAAGATGGCTGTTTGGATTAACAGTAACGTCAAGAACCTCAAGATATGCCTGTTGTTTGGCAGATTTTGGTGCGTAAATTTCTTGAACTATGGCCGCCTTGCTGTTTTCATCTCCTATCACAATATTCCTAGAGATGACAGAGGAGTTATCAAGCGAGAGAGATGATATTATGTGAATCGGTTTTTCTAAAACTAGATTTTGTGGAATATAAATAAAAATCCCGGAATTGAAAAAGGCATTGTTGAGTGCCACGTATTTGTCTTTGTTAGCATCAATTTTTTCAAATGTTTTTCTTATCTTATCTTCATGCTCCCG
>DAHUYT010000021.1:25305-30482 GCA_027315065.1 Nitrososphaerota archaeon
GTTGTTGAGTGCCACGTATTTGTCTTTGTTAGCATCAATTTTTTCAAATGTTTTTCTTATCTTATCTTCATGCTCCCGCATGGCGTCTTGAATTGAACAGATAACCAGACCCTTTGATTTTAATTCTGAAGGTATGCTTATCTTTGAAATGTTTGTCCCTATCTGAATTATGTGCGGGTTGTTTGAAATCTCAGATAGTCTATCATTTACAAAATCAGGTAGTGTACTATCTGAGATTAAAGAGAAGATCACCTGTGACGAATCCATTTTATTGGCATCTGTGTATTTGTTATAAAGTGGAGAGACCTCAGGGGGAAGTTGCCCATAAATTGAAAACGAGTTTTTCCTATATTCTTTTAGCCAAGATGGTTCGTTGTTGGCCTCGGATATTTCATCTAGATTATTTACACCAAGACTAGACAGGACAAAAGATGACATGTACGTTTAGCGGTTGATTGGCAAGTCGGACTAGCCGACTGAGCCATCCATTTCAAGTTTGATTAGTCTATTGAGCTCAACTGCATATTCCATCGGTAACTCTTTAGTGAATGGCTCTATGAACCCGTTTACAATGAGTGTGAGTGCTTCTTCCTCTGTAAAGCCCCTTGTCATAAGATAGAATATTTGTTCGTCGCCTATTTTTCCCACAGTCGCTTCATGAGTAATTGTTGCATCTTCTTGATTGATCTCCATGTAAGGATAAGTGTCAGTCTTTGACGTATCGTCAAGTAAAAGAGCATCACAGCGCACGGAAGCCTTGACATTTGTTGCCCCCTTGGCAACATGCAAGAGTCCTCGGTATGTAGTTCTACCATTGCTCCTGCTTACGGATTTAGATGTGGTTCTAGATGTTGTATATGGAGCAAGATGAACCATTTTTGCACCAGTATCTTGGTGCTGGTTCTTGCCTGCAAATGCAATTGATAATGTCTCCCCATGTGCTCGTTGTCCAAGAAGATAAATTCCTGGGTATTTCATGGTAACCCTGCTTCCAATGTTACCGTCAATCCATTCAACTCTAGCTCCTTCGTATGCATATGCTCTTTTTGTCACCAAGTTGTAAACATCATTACTCCAGTTTTGAATTGTGGTATATCTCAACTTGGCACCTTTCATTGCAATTAATTCAACAACTGCAGAGTGCAATGATTCTGATGAGTACACAGGGGCTGTACATCCTTCTATGTAGTGAACCTCTGCACCTTCATCAGCAATTATCAATGTTCTTTCAAACTGTCCTATATTCTCCTTGTTGATTCTAAAGTATGCTTGTAATGGCAGATCCACCTTTACGTTCTTTGGCACATAGATAAATGACCCACCACTCCAGACGGCGCTGTTAAGTGCGGCAAATTTATTATCTTCTGGCGGAATTATTTTACCAAAATATTTCCTGAAAATTTCTGGATGTTCTTTTAGAGCAGAATCAGTGTCAAGGAATAGAACGCCTTTTTTCGCAAGATCTTCTCTTAGACTGTGATAAACAACCTCAGACTCGTATTGGGCCCCGACCCCAGCCAAAAACTTCTTTTCAGCCTCTGGGATTCCAAGCTTATCAAATGTTGCCTTTACTTCTGCTGGAACGTCGTCCCAATCTTTTTCTGACTTTTCAGAGGCCTTGGCATAATAGTAGATATTGTTAAAGTCGATAGTTTTGAGATCTGCACCCCAATTTGGCATTGGTTTTTTCATGAAAATATCATATGATCGGAGCCTAAAGTCTAGCATCCATTGTGGCTCATCCTTTAGTTTACTGATCTCTTCAACTACCTCTTTTGATAGTCCCTTCTTACTTGTGTAGACATACATCTCAGTAGAATCTTTGAAATCATATTTTGCATAATCCATATTGAGGTTCTCCGTTGTCATGATTTACATAACTCTGTTATATTATAAAAAAGTTATACCCTACTTCATACTCGTATAGCGGAGTAGGCCAAGCTAAATGCATGTAAACTGATTTGTCTTGAATTGCGTTACAAACCAAATTGTTAGTTCAAGATAATGACTTTATTCCAAGATCATAAAACAATGTTTGAGAAATTTCAAATTTGGCCTAGTGAAAAATCAGGTATGCCAGAAGATAGAAACTAGCAAAGACGATTCTTCATCGCCTCTACTGCGCCTGGAACCGTATGAACATCTGAAATTATTGGGTTTATAGCGAATTTTTTCAATTCATCTGCAGTAAACGGTCCTATTGCAACATTAGTTATTTTTTCCAGATTTTTCTTCAGGGTATTCTCATCCATATCACCGAGCATAATCTCAAAGAATGCCCTGACAGACGATGCACTTGTAAAGACAATACCGTCTACCTTGTTATCTGAAAACAATTGCTTGAATTCTACCCATTGAGTCAGATCACGGTGAGATTTAACATCATACAAGTAAACCTCCTTTACTCTGAGCCCTATCTTCTCAAGAAGCTGAGCTAGAAATTCGGTAGACGCCCCGCTTCTTGGCACAACTACTTTTTTTCCTTCTGCATTCAGGCGCGTGAAAACTTCGCCAATACCTACTGAAGAAAACCTTTCAGGAACATGAGCCACCCTGATCCCTTCTGCTT
Source organism: Nitrososphaerota archaeon (assembly GCA_027315065.1). Taxonomy (GTDB): domain Archaea; phylum Thermoproteota; class Nitrososphaeria; order Nitrososphaerales; family Nitrosopumilaceae; genus Nitrosotalea. The sequence continues at coordinate 27,875 of DAHUYT010000021.1, forward strand.
CAAGCGCAGCCTTTGTTTTTGGACCAACTGCAATCACTGTGGTGTTTGCCACTCCCAGCTGTAGCTTTTCATACTTTGAGATATTTCTGGCAGTATCAAACAATAGTTTTACGGCCTTTGAGCTCATAAATACAGAAAAATCAGGATCTTCATCCTTTACTGCATTTAGAAATTCATCTACCATCCCCTCGCCTTTGCTGACAAGATCTATGGTTGGAAGCGATATCGCACGCGCCTTTTGGCCTGTAATTAGGCGGACAAACTCTTCCGAGTCCTCCTTGGATCGTGTTATTGCTATGACTTTTCCCTGTATCATTTTCGCCACCCTATCTTATCTGAAAGAGAGACAACTTTACCTATTATAATTATAGATGGAGGTTTTATTTTTGATTCACTAACCTTCCTTGCAATATTTGTGAGATCGCCCTTGATCATCTTGTGTTTATCAGTGGTGCCATTCTGAATTACTGCAACAGGAGTATTCTTGTCAAGACCTCCACTGATCAAATTTCGGGAAATTATATCAAGTCTTGAAAGCCCCATCATTATCACTATGGTATCAACAGATTTGGCTAATTTTTTCCAGTTTACCGCCCCTTGAGTCTTTTTTGCATCCTCATGACCCGTAACAAATACAACCGATGATGCATAGTCTCTGTGAGTTAGAGGGATTCCAGAGTATTCCGCAGAGCCTATTCCAGAAGTTATTCCCGGAATAATTTCATACTTTACTTTATGCTCCCTGAGAAATTCTGCTTCCTCTCCTCCCCTTCCAAAGATAAACGGATCTCCTCCCTTTAGTCTGACAACATTTTTTGTTTTGGCATATTTTACCATCAATTCATTTGTCACATCTTGGTGTTTGTAATCATCGCCCACATCCCTTCCAACATACACTCTTTCGGCTTTTTTTGGGATCATGCCGATTATTTCCTTGCTTACCAGCCTGTCAAACAGCACTATATCAGCTGACTTGATTGCTTCAACAGCCTTGATGGTAATCAGTTTAGGATCACCCGGGCCTGCCCCTACAATGAATACTTTGCCTTTCATTTTTGATTCCATTCCTCTACCTTTTCTCTCCAGTTCTTTGCAAGCTCTTCTATTCCTTTTGCTGAAAGTTCTGATGCGACTTGCCTTCCAAGTTCGTTGGCCTGCGTTGGCTCAGAATCCCTTTTAACTGCGATAAACTTGCTGCCATCTACAGAATAAACCGTAACGCTAAGAGTGAGTTTACCCCCATCTTGACCGGCAAGAGCCCCCACAGGAAACCTACAACCCGAGTCTACAAACATAGATAATGATCGTTCAGCTTCGATCTCAATTCTTGATGCCTGATCCTCAATTTTTTTTATTATGTCAATTAACGCGATATTATCTTTTCTTGCCACTATTGCCAGAGCGCCTTGACCCGGAGAGGGCACAAAAATATCTACAGGGAGTTTCTCAAATTTTACGTCAAGACCTAGCCGTTGTATACCAGCTTGGGCTAAAACTATACCATCAAATTTACCCTCGTCGATTTTTTTGATTCTTGTTTCTATATTTCCTCGGATCGGTTTTACTACCAAATCTGGTCGCTGTCTTGATATCTGTACTGCTCTTCTCAAGCTACTCGTGCCAATGACCGCACCTTTTTTTATGGCATTCAGTGTCTTGCCATCTTTTGATATGAATATGTCGTTTGCTGGTTCTCTCTTTGGAATACAGGCCAGTATAAGATCGTCTGGAAGCTCTGCCGGTACATCTTTTAAGCTATGTACTGCAAAATCCACTTTTTTTTCAGCAACAGCTCTATCGATCTCTTTTTCGAAGATCCCTTTTTGATTTATAGTAAAAAGCGGTCTTGCGTCTGTATCCCCTTTTGTAGTTATTGGAACTATCTCAAATTCTGTTTGCGTATTTTTCTTTTTTAGTTCTGAAATTACCCAATTGGTTTGAGCTAGAGATAAATGGCTTCCTCTTGCACCTACAAGATATCTCATTTTTTCACCATCTTTAATGCTTTTTCATATGCATTGATTGTCTTTTGAATGTCTTCACCGGTATGAGCATATGAAAGGAAAACAGTTTCAAATTGTGATGGTGCTACAAAGATTCCATTCTCCAGTAATCCTTTGAATAATTTTTTGAATTTCATAGTATCAGCTGCCTTTGCAGTGGAGTAATCAACCACCTGCTCATCTGTAAAAAAGATCTGAAACATGGAACTAATGGAATTAATTTGGTGTTGTATGCCCATACCAGATGCAATATCTCCCAGAGCAGACACCAGATCCTTGCAGGCTCTCTCAAGTTTAGGATAAATTTTGGCCTTGTTCTTGGTCATTGTTTTTACTGACGCAAGAGCGGCAGACACGGATATTGGATTACCAGCATATGTACTTGCCTGATAGACATTTCCTTCAGGAGAAAGAATATCCATGATCTCGCTTTTCCCACCAACTGCTGCAATGACAAAGCCATTTCCTAGCGCTTTGCCAAGAGTTGTGATATCTGGCTTTATAGAATACGATTGTTGAGCGCCTCCAAGAGACATTCTAAAGCCTGTTACAACTTCATCAAATATCAAAAGATTGCCATTTTCTGCTGTAATTTTCCTCATATC
>DAHUYT010000022.1 GCA_027315065.1 Nitrososphaerota archaeon
AGATGGAATCAGGGAAAGAAAGATCCAGACGCTGCTTGGAGTGACAGGAAGCGGCAAGACATTTACCGTAGCCAATGCCATTCAAAGAACTGGAAAAAACACGCTTGTAATTTCACATAACAAGACACTTGCTGCTCAACTTTATTCTGAGCTAAAACAATTTTTCCCAAAAAACAATGTGGGTTATTTTGTAAGCTATTACGATTACTATCAGCCGGAAAGTTACATACCGCAGACTGACACTTACATAGAAAAAGACACACAAATAAACGAAAAAATTGAAAAAATGAGATTAGAGGCAACTGCCATGTTGCTATCAGGAGAGCCTACCATAATAGTTGCTACTGTCTCATGCATATACTCACTTGGCTCTCCGCGTGAGTGGGAACTAATGTCAATTACAATAGAAAAGGATGCGGAGGTTGGGCGAACGTCTTTGATTAAAAAACTCGTCAATGCAAGATATGACAGAAATGATACTGAACTATTGCCAGGTAGATTTAGAATAAAGGGCGATACAATTGACATCATTCCGGCATATTCGGATTCCGTTGTAAGAATATCTATGTTCGGAGACGATGTTGAAAAGATATCAATTTGTGATCCTATATCACTCAAAGAGAAAAAACAGGTGTCACAAATCAAGATCTATCCTGCAAAACATTATCTTGTTGCTTCAGATGTCAGAAAAAAAGCAGTCATGTTAATAAGAGACGAACTAAAAGAAAGACTGCCACAGTTGCGTGAGCTTGAAAGACAACGACTTGAAATGAGAACAAAATACGATTTAGAAATGATAGAAGAGCTTGGCTATTGTTCTGGTATCGAGAATTACTCAAGACATTTCGATGGCAGACTTGCAGGGGAGCCTCCGTTTTGCCTGCTTGACTTTTTTGGTGCAGTGATTTTTTACTTGTAGTTGATGAATCACATGTAACGTTACCACAGTTGCATGGAATGTACAATGGAGACCATACGCGTAAAAAATCGCTCATAGATTACGGATTCAGGCTCATCAGTGCTTTTGACAACAGACCTTTAAAGTTTGAAGAATTTGAAAAATATGTAAAAAACACAATTTTTGTCTCTGCAACTCCAGGGGAATATGAACACAAAAAAAGTTTTCAGATAGTAGAACAGTTAGTAAGGCCAACAGGCTTGGTTGATCCAACAGTTGAAATAAGAAAAACCGAAGGTCAGATGGACGACTTAATTGTAGAGATAAAAAAGCGGGTGGATAAGAATCAACGTGTACTTGTCACTACCCTAACAAAACGAATGGCAGAAGACTTGGCAGAGTACCTGTCTAAAAACAAAGTTAAAGTGAGATATCTTCATTCAGAGATTGAAAACCTACAGAGAACTGAGATAATAAGACAACTAAGACTGGGAGAATTTGATGTTCTAGTGGGCATAAACCTGCTAAGAGAGGGCATCGACATCCCAGAAGTATCCCTTGTTGCCATACTTGATGCAGACAAGGAAGGCTTTTTGAGAAATATTACCAGTTTGATTCAGACCTTTGGCAGGGCAGCAAGAAACGTAGATGGTTCTGTAATAATGTATGCCAACAAGATTACTCAGTCAATGAGACTTGCAGTGGTAGAGACAGAAAGAAGAAGAAATAGACAGACAGAATACAACAAAAAAATGGGAATCACACCTGTCACTATTGTAAAGGCAATACCGACACAAACCACAGTGCTAGAAGAGACAAAACACATGTCAAAACACGACTTGCAAACCCTCGCAATTGAAATAGAGACTACCATGAAGCGCTATGCAGAAGATCTGGACTTTGAGAATGCAATTGAGTATCGTGATAAATTAACCAAGATACAGAGACAGTTAAGAAATGAATGACAGGTTAATCATCCGTGGTGCAAGGGAACATAATCTAAAAAATATCAATGTTGATATTCCAAAAAATAAACTTGTAGTAATTACTGGATTATCAGGTTCCGGAAAATCAACACTTGCATTTGATACAATTTATGCAGAAGGGCAGAGAAGATATGTTGAATCATTATCAGCTTACGCAAGACAGTTCCTTGAAATGATGAACAAGCCAGATGTTGATTCAATCGAGGGGTTATCTCCGGCAATATCGATTCAGCAAAAAACTACAAGCAAAAACCCACGATCCACAGTTGGGACAATAACAGAGATTTACGATTATCTAAGATTACTATATGCAAGAATCGGTACACCGCACTGTCCAAGATGTGCGCGCAAGATATCAAACCAGTCGATAGAATCAATCTGCGAGTCAATCCTCAAAGAATCAGAAGGAAAGAAAATATTGATTCTGGCACCGCTTATTAGAAGAAAAAAAGGAACATACGAGAAAACATTCGAAGATGTAAAAAAGCAAGGATATTCAAGAATTCGAATAGACGGAGAAATAATAGAAATTGCAGGCGAGTTCCCAGCACTTGATAAGCAAAAATGGCATAACATAGAAATTGTTGTTGACAGACTCAAGGCAACCAAGGAGGAAAAAAGCAGGTTATACGAATCCATCCAAACCGCACTTAAGGCAGGAAAAGGCGACGTAATGGTTGTAGATGCCGAAGAAAAAACATATTCCCAGAACAACGCATGCCCATTTTGTGGTATATCAATAGGAGAACTTGAACCAAGAGGATTTTCGTTCAATTCGCCATTTGGCGCATGCAAGACATGCCATGGACTGGGTGTCAAGATGGAGTTCGAGCCTGATCTTCTAATTCCTGACAAAACAAAATCCATCCTAGACGGAGCCATAATCCCATGGTCAGGTAGATTTTCATCATTTAGAAGACAGACATTGCGAGATGTTGGAAAAAAATATGGCTTTGATCTAATGACTCCAATTAACAAGATGACGCAAAAGCAACTCGACATTATTTTGCATGGAAGTACGGAATCTGTCAAGTTTTCATATGAATCACAGTCAACTGACTCAAGATGGGAGTATACCAATACTTTCCATGGTGTGATCCCAAGCCTACAGAAAAACTTTGCAGAGACAGATTCGGAATCAAAAAGGGAAGAGTTGAGCAAGTTCATGCGAGAGACCCCATGCAACACATGTAGAGGAAGAAGACTAAAAGACGAATCACTTGCAGTGGAGATTAATTCATTGTCTATAATGGACGTATGTGACTTGTCAGTTGATTCATGTTACGAGTTTTTCAAAAATCTCCAGCTAAATGAGACTGAAAAATTTATTGCTAGATCAATTCTAAAAGAGGTTCTATCCAGACTTGAATTTCTAAGAAACGTGGGTCTGAATTATCTTACACTAAATAGGGTAAGCTCCACCCTGTCTGGTGGAGAAGCACAAAGAATAAGGCTTGCAACTCAGATTGGTTCCAACCTTACAGGAGTGTTATATGTACTTGACGAGCCAACAATTGGGCTACACCAAAGAGATAATGCAAAACTTATCAAGACTTTGACAAAGCTTCGAGATCTTGGAAACACAATACTTGTAGTAGAGCATGATGAGGAAGTAATGCGAAGTTCCGATTGGATTATTGACCTGGGCCCTGATGCGGGAGTACATGGAGGGAATGTGGTCTTTGAAGGAACAATACAAGACATCCTGAAGAGCACCGAATCGGTGACTGGACAATATCTTAAAGATCATGATGCAATAAAATTTGAAAAAAAACTACATATAAAAAAGGGAGAGATGGTTGTAAAGGGCGCAGCAGAGAACAATCTCAAAAACATCGACGTGCAGTTTCCCCTAGGGATGATGATTACAGTGACTGGCGTATCAGGCTCTGGGAAATCTACCCTTGTAAACGATATTCTCTACAAGGCGCTTGCCAAATATGTATACGGCTCTATTGACAGACCTGGAAGGCATAAGACGATATCAGGATTAGACAAGATCGACAAAGTAGTAGGAATAGACCAGTCTCCAATAGGACGCACCCCACGCTCAAATCCTGCCACATACATTGGAGCTTTTACACCAATCAGGGAATTATATGCAGAAACGGAACTATCAAAAGAACGAGGATATGCCCCAGGACAGTTTTCATTTAATGTGGCAGACGGCAGATGTTTTGCATGTGAAGGAGATGGCGTCAAAAAAATAGAGATGCAATTTCTATCAGATGTTTATGTGTTATGTGACGAATGCAAGGGAAAAAGATACAACTCTGAAACACTTGCGGTGCACTACAAGGACAAGAATATTTCAGATGTTCTTTCAATGACAGTAGACGAAGCATTAGAATTTTTTAAAAACATCCCTTCAATCCAGAGAAAGCTTCAGACAGTTTTGGACGTTGGTCTGGGATATATAAAACTGGGTCAGGCCGCTACAACATTATCAGGCGGCGAGGCCCAACGTGTCAAACTTGCGTCAGAGCTGTCAAAACGTGACACTGGAAGAACCGTCTACATATTAGACGAGCCAACAACCGGATTACATTTTGCAGATGTACAAAAACTACTTGAAGTGTTAAACCGTTTGGTAAATCTTGGAAATACTGTAATAATAATAGAACACAACATGGATGTTATTAAAAATTCAGACTGGATAATTGACTTGGGCCCAGAAGGCGGAGACGGAGGAGGAACAATTGTTGCAACTGGAACTCCCGAACAGGTTTCACAAAACACTAGGAGTTATACTGGGCAATACCTAAAACGAATCTTGAAAAATGATTCTTAACATTTCATCGCTTAATATTCCTCCACGCTCTGGCATCTATATCATGAAAGACGACAAGAGCAACATACTGTATATAGGAAAGGCAAAGAATCTGAAGAATCGTGTCAAGTCTTATTTTGTCAAAAACCAGAACTATAAGACTCAGAAACTTGTTGAAAAAATAAAAGACATTGAATTTGTGATAACCGACAATGAAGAAGAGGCATTCTTGCTTGAATCCAACATGATCAAGCGCTACAGGCCTCCCTACAATATAGAGCTAAAAGACCAGCAACGATACACATACCTTAGGATTACAAATGAAGAGTTTCCGCGCCTGATGGTGGCAAGAAGGACGCGAACTGGAGAATTTCTTGGAGGTGGACGCATATACGGTCCCTTTACTCATGGAAGTTCAAAGATGCTCTCAATAGGGCTTTTGAGAAAGACATTCAAGATCAGGATATGCAAAAGGTTGCCAAAAGAAGCATGCCTAGAGTATCACCTAGGCAACTGTGAGGCGCCGTGCCAGTTCAAGGACGCACAAGAGCAATATTCAAAGCATATTGCAGATCTTGAAGATATCCTCAAAGGAAAACAAAGGTTAGAGGATTTTGTTGCAAAACTTGAAGAAGAAATGAAGGAGGCATCATATAATCTCCGGTATGAGCAGGCAAAGGAGATTCGTGAAACCCTTCAGAGACTTCAGAATCTCCAAACCAAACAAAAAATGGAGACAGTGCGAGGCTCAGATGAGGAATATTTTGGTATCAAAATAAGAGACCAGACTGCATATATTATGAGTTTAAGACAGACTCATGGGGTCATAAAAGACAGGAATAGATTTTCATTTGACATGGTAGGCGACAACTCGTTTTCAAGTTTTCTATCACAGTACTATTCCTCAAACCCTATTCCAAAGTTCATAGTGACAAGCGAGACACCAACTAAAAAAGAGATTCTCGAAGAGATCCTTTCTCGCTCTACAGGATTTAAGGTGAACATCGTTGTACCAAGTGGTGGAAAACGAAGAGAGATGATAAGACTTGTAATGAGAAACATTGATCTCTTGCTATCAAAGGGGATAGACCCTGCTGTGATCGAGATTCAAGAGAAATTAAAACTAGAGAGCATTCCCAGAACCATAGAATGCTTTGACATATCAAACCATGGTACAGACTATGCCGTAGGTTCAATGTCTTGTTTTGTAGACGGCAAGCCATCAAAATCAGGATACCGAAAATTTAGAATCAAGACAGTACACGGAAGAGATGATTTTGCAATGATAAACGAGGTGGTAAAAAGAAGGTATCTAAGATTGCGACAGGAGTCCTCCGAGATGCCTGACCTGATACTCATAGATGGAGGAAGGGGACAGCTAAATGCCGCACTTGGAGCACTAAAGACGGCAGGAGTTGGCATACCGATTATATCTTTAGCTAAAGAGAACGAAGAGATTTACCATCCAAACCTAAAAAGTCCAATTGTCTTGCCAAAAAATAATTCTGCGCTAAAGGTTCTTCAGCATGCAAGGGATGAAGCACATAGATTTGGAGTTATGTACAACAGGGTGTTGCAAAAATTTCAAAAATAGCTGTCTAGATCATTTTCGGTAAGAGGTTTTGCATCATATCCCATCTTCGCCAGATCCGAGGCGAATTCTTCCACAAATCCATGTACTGTATAGATTTTTTCTGGGGCACATGTTTTTACAAGTTGTAACAGTTCATTGTAATCACAGTGATCACTTAACGGTACAGAATAGTCGTGTTGTCGTGCAAATGCAAATCTTGTCGATTGCGCCCATCCACTAAAACCAATTGTTATAGCATCATATCTTGATTTCATGTGTTGAACAAATCTATTCTTTCCACTCATGTTAGGTGCAATCAAAAGCCATGGTTTTTTGTCCAAAAGCCCAGTGCTTTCAGCCTGGGAATGTCCCATAGAATCAGGCAAGTTTACGCCAAACCTTCGATAAACATCATTTACTTTTTTTACAGAATCATGACAATATGGTGCCCAGTGAGAAAACAAGTACGACAGAATCTGCGCCTTTCCAAGCTCATATCCCAGAAGAATAACAGGTTTTCCCCTAGAATATGATTCCGATATTATCTCATTGACACGTTTTACTGTTTCCTCTACTTTTGGAAATACGTATTCTGGCATACCAAATGTACACTCTGTTATCAGTACTTTACATTTTGGAACATTGGCACCTTTCATGAATGCACGTTCGCGTATACTAATGTCTCCAGTATAGAACAAGCCATCACCAAACAAGAGGCCTTTTGCCCCAAGAATGTGTCCTGCATCAATTAATGAAAAATTACCATATTCCTCAAGATAATTCTCAATCGAATAGCCGCGCAGTTTTGCAATCTCACTTGTCTGCTTTGATGTCAATATCAGTCCCCCGTTTTGCCTGTGAAGGTGGTCTATATGGGCATGAGATACAAAGGCAATACCATCGTTTATGCCTTTTTTTGGATCAAGATGTATCTTGATACCATTCTGTTCTGATACAAAAATACCGTTATCGGTCATTTTTACAACTTGTCTCAAATTGAAATCTCGATTAAATACATCCGATATAAATTACAAGATTAGCAGGTTGTAACATACAATGTAAATTCGATCTACATATGATTCTTTTAGATCACATGATATCAAACAGTAAAGTCCTTATTTCAAAACAAAGATAATTTTTACGTGATAAATCTAGCCATTTTGATCTCAGGTAGAGGAAGTAATATGAAAGCCATATTAAAATCTCTAAAAAAAGATAAAATCCCTGCAAATCCAGTCGTAGTGATTTCAAATAAACCCATGGCAATAGGACTGGAGATTGCACAAAAAATGGGCGTGAGGACAGAAGTCATAGATAGTCAAGGAATCAAGGGCCAGAGTTGGGAATATGATAAAAAGATCATCACGGTTTTAGAAAAATACAACGTAACCCCAGAAAATGGTCTGATCTGTCTTGCAGGATTTATGAGGATAATCAGTCCGGAGTTTGTGAATCGGTACAAGGATAGAATAATGAATATACATCCTGCCCTTCTGCCATCATTTCCAGGTATTCATGCTCAGCAACAAGCAGTTGAATACGGAGTCAAATATTCTGGCTGCACGGTTCACTTTGTAGATGTGGGAATAGATACGGGTTCCATCATTTTACAATCAGTGGTCAAAGTCAAAGATAATGATACTGAAAAAACACTCTCAGAGAGAATTTTAAGAGAAGAACACAAGATATATCCTAGAGCAATAAGGCTTTTCTGTGAAAATAAGATCAGGATAAAAGACAGAAAAGCCTTTCGTGTTTGAATCATATTGAACGTTTTTGAACCGTTATCATGGACATGTCCACATCTAGTGAACCTACATACCTTCTGGATACACGTTGGCACACTGAGTGCATTTCACACGCCACAAGTTGTGACCATTTGTTATTTTTCATATAACGATGTTTTGTCTCATTGTTTGTTCTGCCGTATCATTCCATAGAATCCTGGCTATGATGGTTTCAAAAAGTCAGATAACTACCAAAATTTTAATAGAATTAGAAATGAACTAACAATATGGGTGTAGATATAGTTAGAACAATCAATAAGGTTGGCAAATGGTCTTTGAATAGAGCAGTTGGAAGAAGGAGACCCATAATTGCAGTTTTTAGCCTCACTCATTATTGCAATTACTTTTGTCCCATGTGTCCATTTGGAGATTCAGATAAACAAGGGCAGTTAAAACTTGCAAGTAAAAACGACCTGACAACTGATCAATGGAAGCAAATTTTTGATAAAGTTGCAGAGTATTGCATTTGGTCCATAATAGAGGGCGGAGAGCCTACGAGTAGGCCAGATTTCATGGAGCTTGTACGTCATGTGTACAGCCTCAAATTGCCGATTACATTGATTACAAACTGTTCATTGTTACATACAATTGATCTTGATGAGCTAAAAAAGTACATTCAGTTCATTACATGCAGTATAGATTCGGTATTTGAGGAATCTTATTGCAAAGTTCGCGGAGTTACACCGCAGATGTATCAGCACGTAATGCAAAACCTACAACTACTGACAGAGCACAAGGTCCCACATTACTTTAATTCTGTCATAACCAAGTTTAACACAAAAGAATTCATTGACAAATCATATTTTAAGAGGGCAAAAGAGCTTGGGGCAAATGCTGTTTCTCTGACCTTTGTAGAAGACAGATCAGATGTGGATTATTCTCTACTTCCTGACAGGGAGACTATCGTGAAAGTTTGTAAGAGTGTGCTGGAACACATACATAGCAAAGAAGATCCTCAAATCATGATCCCATCGCAGTACTTTGAACAGATAATCGAACATGGGCGTGGTATGTATGATGAGTGCGGAGTTTGGAAAAGTATCTTTGTAAATGGAAATGGCACAGTTATGGCACCATGTTGGAAGTATAGTAAACCAGAAAACACTTACAACCTTCTTGAAAAGAGCGTGGATGAGATATGGAGTGCACCACAATGGGAGATCGCAAAGACATGCCATGACTGCGAAGTGTTGGGTTGCATATGGTATTCTTCCCAGCCTGTAACGACTTTTGCTCAAAACTATATGCGAGGTCTATCCAAGATGATCAATCAACATGCTCCTGACATATCACAATAAATCTAATTGTTTTTTTTTTGTGCAATAATCAGATCTACCTTATAATTCAAACTAAGTCTTGGATTCATATTTAATTTCCACGGAATAAAACTTGGATTGATGGTTCTTTGAATTAATTTAAATCCAGCATTCCTCAAATACGACCTTATCTCATCTGGATTTGTTTTTGATTTTACAGAATTTTTTCCGCGTTCAAAGTCATATGGGTCGGACAACACAAGAAATCTCCTAGTTTGGGATGAAACTATTTTCAAGAGCTCTGATGGTTCTACTATATCAAGTAGGTTTAAGGCTACTACCAAATCAAATTTCTGATTCCCAAAAGGAGGATTTAATGAATCAGCTACAATAAAATCTGAATTTTTTCTTTGATGTCTCTTTGCTTCTAGGATTCCATAAAATGATTTATCTATTCCGAATACACAAGAATTTCGTTTTGCAAATTCTCGTGCCATGGATCCTATAGAGCTTCCATGTTCTAGTACAAGATCACATCTAGGAAACTTTTGAATCGAATCTTTAACACGTGTATAGAATTTTGATCTCATACTACGTTTGTAGATCCTGCTCCAGTTTTCTTCCAAATCTGAAGTATCTTTAGATGGATTACTTACCTTTCCTAGAACACCCTTTACAAATGACTTCATTTTTGTAGATTTTGCCATTAACATCAACTGCCCCCCAAGAGTAACTCTAATTGAGATATATGATGAAAAGTCATCCAGCATAAAAGGTACAGAGGATATCACAGGATAACAATGAACACATTTTGTACAATTGAGAAAGCCTTCCTGAATTTCCTTATCAAATACCAACGACTCGATTGATAGATCTGACCTGCAGTTTATACAACGTAAATATTCCATGGTAAAGTCATGCAATGAGATTTTACAACACATTACAGATTAAATTCATACCGTTATTTACTCAGGAATTTTAGAGTAGATAAATACAAGAACTCATTATTTTTCATTCAAATACTAAAAAGCAGGTACAAAAGGGCTCAGGTAACTTAGTTAAGTAACCCATTAAATCAAAGATGCAGAGTTAAGAGTAATGTCAGAGATTGAAGATATCAAGTATGATGTGATACAAGATCTCTTGTCAGACAAGGCTAATAGAATGATACTGAGATCAATCATGACAGTTCCAAAATCTACTACCCAGCTTTGTACAGAATGCAACATACCCACGAGCACTGCATATAGAAAGATGCAAAAACTATTCGATTATAAAGTGATACGCAGGATTGGGACCATAAATGGGGCAGGTAAAAAAGAGATACTGTACAAGAGTAATTTTTCGGTTTTAAAGAAAACCCCCGAATGGGAAGAATTTTGTTAAACTAAAATAGTGCCATTTTTTTGAGATGATATGATTACTGTCAACTGTAGAGATATCCTTCCCATAAAATCATCATTGGCGGTATACGCTGCTGATCAGGTAGGAGCAATCCCAGCCTTAAAGTCACGCGAATTCATTCTTGCACCCATAGAAGACGAGAAGATCAACTCTGCAAATGTCATTACGGCAATCAAAATGTTCCTTGTGTCCTTAGGATGTGAAAGACATTTTGCAGTAATACAGAAAAATGATGTAATTTCAGTGGTAGCGCTTGACGGATATAAGATAGAATCTTCCACGCCAGGTATCTCGGATCAGTTTTTTTCATGCATTCATTGTGGCCATGTTACTCAATTTGAGACAGTTCATAACAATCACATGAAGATTCATTATTTATGAGATTCATCTTGGTCAAACCTTTTCATCCATCACAAATCTAAAATCTCACAATTAGACCAAAAAATTGTTTTTCCACATAGAAAATGACAGGTATAGAATTTTTGTTAATTAGCAACTACTTCATAGAATATTGGTCTAGGAGTGGTTTCCATGTATGAGTGGCCCTTTGATTGAATTCTAGAATGTTCTTGTGTTTGATGCATTTTTTCAAACTTTCCCTGACTCTCAAACTCTACCAATATAACATGTTTACCAGTACGAGTTGCCAGCAATCTCCGGTTAACGAATCCATCAAACTTTGCAAGATCCTTGTTAGATTCATTTACCCATTTTTTGAATTCTTCTTCCATTCCATTTTTCAGTTGAATTTCAACTATGACTACAAACACAGGATTCATGTCAATCAGAGGATTTAAGAGGATTTCTAAGATTCCCACTATTTGCAAATGAGGTCACAATATACACAATAATACAAAATATAGAATTTCTCGATTAGATATACGAAGAGAAACCGCACGTATTAGGATGAATTTCGATAGCAATTGCAGCATTACGACCACAATGGTTTTTGGAATCTCATGCCAAGCATGAGGAGGGCAATTACAGCATAGATATAGACCAAAGCGGTTGTCATAATGAGAATATGATCATTTTACCAAAGACGCGTTCATATGATGTGCAGTCAGGGCGAGTATCACGATTACATTTTATGTAAAAAACCATCGTGAAAAACAGATCTAAAGTAATTTCAAGCTTTGTGTAACCTTGTCAATCATGTCTTCAGGTGCAGGTCCTATAGAGATACAAGTTACTGTACCAGGTTCAATCTGAGTATGACCGGCATCAGTAACTTCAGACCAAGGAAGACCAAGAGAGATTACATGTTTTTTTACATTTTCCAATTCAGATAAACTTGAGACTTTGAGTACTACTTTTTCTTGGCCAGATTTTTTCCATGCATCATACCATTCCCCATGAGATTTTTTCACATGTTCTGCACCTAGGACGCATGCATGACCTACTTGAGCTGCAATCTTTCCAGTACCCATGCCAAGATCCCTTCTTACTACTATGACTTGCTTAATTGTACCCATATCAGTTTGGAATAATGGTAGTACATGTTAAACTTTTGAATCGAGTGTTTTTCGTCATAGACAATATTGGACTTGAGACATAAAATCTGCAACAATCAAAGAACATCTGGCGCACCCATTTACAAACACACAATTGTATTCAAAATAAGCATAGTTGTGCCTTATTGATACCACGATTGATGGTTGATATAAATAAATGATAAAAAATAACAAAGTATGGATTATGACGTAGTTATTGCGGGTGGAAGTGTAGCAGGACTCTTGTGTGCAAGAGAAATTGCCGCACATGGCTACAAAGTTCTTGTCATCGAAGAAGACTATGAGATTGGAACACCAGAACACTGCGGGGGACTTGTGAGTATATCGGCCATGGATGATCTTGGAATCATTCCAATGAGAGCTACACTTGATAACAGTGTGAGATCAGCCCGCATGGTTGCACCATCAGGAAAAAGCTTTACGCTAGACGCACGACCACAGCAAGTCATAGTGCTTGACAGAAGAGAGTTTGATAAGCAAATCGCACATCAAGCCAAAGTCAATGGTGCAGAAATACGAGTAAGATCAACACTTAAAGAAATAACCAAAGATGGAGTTAGGACAACTGATGGAGATATCAAGTGCAAGATCATAGTTGATGCAAGGGGAGTCTCCTCCTTAATTCACAAGGACCGCATGGGAACACTACAATCTGCTCAATATGAGGTATATGCCAACTGGATTAACAAGGAGCAAGTAGAGATATATCTTGATCAAGAAAAATATCCCGGATTCTTTGCATGGATAATACCAACTAGGCGCGACGAGGCAAAAGTTGGAGTTGCTGGGAAGGGAATCAATCCGGCAATAGTGCTCGAAGACTTTTTGAAGCAAAAAGGTAACTATTCCACTGTAAGAAAAATATTCGCGCCCATATGGATAAAGGGCCCAATCAAGGAATTTGTAACAAAAAATGTGGTAACTGTGGGCGATGCAGCAGGACAGGCAAAACCTACAACGGCAGGAGGGATTTATTCTTCTGGATTTGGCGGGATATTAGCTGGAAATGCCATATCAAAATTTTTGAAATCTGGGAAAGAAAAAGAGTTACAAGAATATCAGAAAGAATGGTCAGATAAATTTGGAAAAGAGTTTGAGCAGATGCTTCTTGCCAGATCTCTTCTTGAGAGATTGGACAATAAATCGATCAACAGTCTTTTTGAATCAATAACTCCTCAAGTGTTAGATGAGATTTCAAACGAAGGAAGTTTTGATTTTCACGCAGTATCGATTGCAAAACTTTTAGGGATAAAGGGCTCTGTAAAAGCCATTCAGACAGTTTTAGGAAATGAGTTGAGACGGTTACTGAATTGAATATACGTCAAGCCATAAGGAAGATATAAATTCGGTAGGAATTCCAGCTTCTAACATGTCATCTTCTATTACTTTACCAGTATGTAGTTCATGCCACAGACCAATAATGCCTAATGATAAATGTGTAAAATTCAACTGTCCTAGCTGTGGTTCTGTACTGCTGTGGCGTTGTGAAAGTTGTAGAGAGGCAGCCAGGTCATACAAGTGCAAATCATGTAATTTTGAAGGACCATAAGGAAAATGCCTAGATTAGTATTACGAGCAAAGATTTTACCAACAGGTACTGAAATAGATCTAGACGATATTGCTAAAAAGATCAACGTGGCTCTAAATGATGGCATAGTGCTCTCAAAATATACAAAAGAGCCACTTGCTTTTGGTCTCTACTTTATTAATGCTGAATTCTTCTTAGATGACAAGGAAGGACAAATGGACTCACTTGAAAACAGCGTGCGCTCAATTGAAGGTGTAGGGGGGTTCGACGTACTAGGTGTAAGTCGAGCTTCTGTAGATGCCAAGTAATGAGGTGCCTTTTTGGTAAAAAAAGACGATCTACTTCAGATGCGTGTTGGCGAAGCCAAACAGAGAGACGTAGGTAAAAGACGAGCAAGAGTAGAACCTGAGGCTATGGAATTTTTAAAAGTTGAACCCGGAGATATGATAGAGATCATAGGGAAAAAGTCGAGCTGTGCAATAGTATGGCCAGCCGATGATGACAATAAAGCACCAGATATGGTAAGAATAGATGGACAGACAAGAAAGAATGTCGGCATTGGAATAAATGATCTGGTCAATGTTAGAAAAGTCATAGCAAAACCAGCAAAAAGCGTTGTCTTGATGCCAGTCAATGGGAATGTTACAGTAGATAAGGAATTTACAGATTTTGTCAAAAACAGGCTAAAGGGTCTGCCTCTTTCCGAAGGAGACGAAATATCAGTAATGATACTTGGAAATTCCATGGATTTTAAGATACACAAAGTTTCACCAAAAAGTGTTGTCAAGATAGACCGTGGTACATCACTTACTATTTTGACTGACACATCAATTGATAAAAAGATTCGAGTTACATACGAAGAGATAGGCGGGCTTAGAGCACAGATAAACCGAATGCGTGAGATTGTAGAACTTCCCTTAAAACATCCCGAAGTTTTCAGCAGATTAAACATAGAACCTCATAGCGGGATTCTCTTGTATGGACCTCCTGGATGTGGAAAGACATTGATTGCAAAAGTACTTGCAAGTGAATCAGAGGCTAATTTCTATTCCATAAATGGTCCTGAAATAATGAACAAGTATTATGGAGAGACAGAGGCAAGACTCAGAGATATTTTCAAGGAAGCAAAAGACAATGCTCCAAGTGTCATATTTATTGATGAGATTGACGCGATTGCCCCAAAAAGAGAAGAGGCTTACGGAGATGTTGAAAAAAGAGTAGTAGCTCAGCTATTAGCATTGATGGATGGTCTAACAGATAGAGACAACGTCATAGTGCTTGGTGCGACAAATAGACCAGAAAGCGTAGACCCCGCATTGAGAAGACCCGGCAGATTTGACAGAGAAATAGAGATCTCCGTACCAAATGCAGACGGAAGATTAGATATTCTGCAAATTCACACAAGAGGAATGCCCATCGCAGATGATGTCGAGTTGAAAATTCTTGCATCAGAGCTTCACGGATATACAGGAGCTGACATCAAGTCTCTTTGTAGAGAGGCGGCAATGAAAGCTCTTAGAGCTTTTTTACCAGAGATTGAAATGGAGACTGAAAAAATATCACCTGCGATATTACAGAAGATGACCATACACCTTCAAGACTTTTACGATGCAACACATGAAATTGTTCCAACTGCAATGAGAGAATTCTATGTTGAAAGCCCAAAGGTATGGTGGAAAGATGTCGGAGGACTAGATGACGCAAAAAGAACGCTAAATGATAATTTGATTACGGCCATAAAAGAGCCAGCAAGATTTCAGAAGATGGGAATCAAACCTCCAAAGGGAGCTCTGCTTTATGGGCCTCCAGGATGTGGAAAGACAATGCTTGCAAGAGCGCTTGCAACAGAAAGCGGCGGTAATATGATACTAGTCAGAGGAGCAGAAATCTTATCAAAGTGGGTAGGTGAATCTGAGAAGGCAATAAGAGAAATCTTCAGAAAAGCAAAGGCGTCATCACCATGTATTATAATTTTTGACGAATTGGATTCTTTGGCAAGATCAAAGTCACTTGAAGAAGGAGTTGGCGAAAGGTTACTAAGTCAGTTACTCACCGAAATGGAAGACGGTGGAGCTGCAAGAGTAATAGTCGTTGGAATTTCAAATAGACCTGATCTTATAGACCCTTCATTGTTAAGACCAGGCCGCTTGGATTTGATACTTTTCATTCCCCCACCTGAAGAAAAGGGAAGATTTGAGATAATCAAGACGCTCACACGACAGATGCCCCTATCAGGGGATGTAGATTTGAAGGAGATCGCCCTTTCAACAAAGGGATACACTGGTGCTGATTTAGTAGCAGTATGTAGAGAGGCTGCAGTACAGGCAATGAGAAATAATACACCGAAGATCAGCAGCGTAGACTTTGCTGCATCATTAAAAGTCATTAAACCTTCCATTACCAAGGGCGTTGAAGATTGGTACTCCTCAATCAAAGACAATATATCATACGCATTACCTAAACCGATTGACAAGGCATTTTATGGTTA
Source organism: Nitrososphaerota archaeon (assembly GCA_027315065.1). GTDB lineage: Archaea > Thermoproteota > Nitrososphaeria > Nitrososphaerales > Nitrosopumilaceae > Nitrosotalea. Next base: position 16,205 of record DAHUYT010000022.1, read on the forward strand.
GATATGGCAACTATTCCTCTTAGAAATTCAGTATATGAGTTAGTAAAAAATGCAGGATCTATGACAGATTCTGAGCTCTCAAAAGTATTGATTAAATCTGGAATTTCAATTCCTGAAGACGAATTCAACAAAACATTGCTGAATCTCGAAATATACGGCCTCATCAAGGTCACTTGGATAACAAAAGACGAGAGGAGAATCGAGATTTCTGAAAAAGATGAAAATGAAGATGACATAGAAAAACAGAACAGGGAAACCCTAGAAAAAGAATACGAAGCAGGATTTCCCGGTGTTGAGCAAGAACACAACACCGAAGAATAATTTATTTTATCACAGGAAAGTGAAATGCTGCATCAAGTGCGATTCCTACAAATATTATCGTAAGGTATGGTGCAGTTACCTTATAGGCCTTCCATGCAAAGTCTGAAGTTGGAGTCTTTGTCAGTCTATAATGATACAGCAACATCAACCCACCTGATACTGCGGCAATTACAAGATAAACATAACCTAATCCAAATGCGACAAGCGCTAATGAATATGGAAGTAATATAGCTGTGTTGGCAAATATGTACTTGGATGTCCTTTGCATGCCAATCAATACTGGCAGCATTGGAACATGTGCTTCCGCATAATCATCTCTGATCTTCATTGCAAGACACCAAAAGTGTGAAGGGGTCCACGCAAAGACAAGAACACCCACAAGTGCACCCAATATATCCATAGAGCCAGTAGCTGCAGACCATCCCGCCATGGCAGCACAACTACCAGCAAAACCTCCAATTACAATGTTAGATGAATTAGTACGCTTGAGCCATGCTGTATATACTATCACATAGAAGAAGACTCCTAGCGCAATGAAAAATGTAGAGATCGGGTTTAAAGTGAACCATGCATAAATTACAGAGATCGCACTTACAACTAAACCATAGATTAAAACATTTCTTGCTGACATCCTTCCTGATGGAATTGGTCGATTACTGGTCCTTTTCATCAATAAATCGATATCTCGATCATAATAGTGATTAAGAGCGCTTGAGCCTGCTGAAGAGAGAGATCCGGCAACGATGATATCCAACAGACTGACATAGTTGAGTGGCGGACCTATCAGTTTGCTTGCAGCATACATAGATGTTACTGCAGTAATTACAAGTAAAACTACTATACGCGGTTTTGATATTTCCAGTATTTCTTTTAATCCCATTCGTTTTAGCAAGTTTTTTGGGAATTTAATTTCTTCGGAGTTTGTCACATAGGTCAAAAGAATTAAGTACCTCACCTAATCGAATTACCACAGATGAGTGACTGGGATCTAATGATGCCTGGCATGGGTTTGACTGCAATAGGTCTTGGAGGAGTCATTTTGACCTACTTGGGAATTGCCGATACTTTCCTTACAGGGATGCAAGCACTTTCAGGTTTGACCATGTTTGTAGGCATGGTGTTTTTGTCAGCTGGAATCCTAAGTGGCGGTGTCTCAACGAGTGCAAGAGCCAAAGCAACAACTCTTGTCATATTTGGAATTGCAGGCTCGGTAGGAGCTTATGCATTATTTCTAAACACAGTCATAACATCATTGCCCAGATTTGTAGGCATTTTAATTATTATAATTATACCAACTATTGTTATAGCATTTTTTTCTATGAAGGCTCAAAAATACTTCAAGCCCATAGCTGTAATATTTTTAGCCTCCATGGCAGTTGGGGTTGGATCATTTACCGCATTTGGATTTATAGGACCCGGTGCACAATTCTCTCTAAGTTCACTAAATGAAACCAATGCAACGCACGCAGTCAATCAAACTTTGCCAACCGCGCCCATAATATTTGTCAATATTCCAGTCAACGCGTCAGTCAAAGGAAATCCAAACTTTACACCCAATACGGTAACCGTTCCAAAAGGTGACATAATAGAGTGGACTAACAATGATACAGTACCTCATACTGTCACAAATGCTCCAGACGGCTCAATATTTGATTCTGGTTTGATCACACCTGGTAAGACATACTTGCTTGATACATCAAAACTAAATGGAACGAAATATGATTACATGTGTACAGTACACCCATGGATGACTGGTAAGATAGTGATAACCCAGCCGCTTGTTGCAAATGTTACAATCTCAAAAGGTGCATCCACGCAGAGTACGGGGCAAAAATATTTTAATCCAGCAAGCCTGTCTGTCAAAGTTGGAACAACTGTAATTTGGACCAATAAAGATGCCGCGTCTCATACTGTTACAAGTGGTGAACCAAGTACAGGACCATCAGGAACGTTTGATTCTAGTTTGATCAAACCAGGAAATACATTCAAGTATACGTTTACAACAGCCGGTACAACATCATACTTCTGTACAGTACACCCATGGATGACTGGAAAAATAATAGTAGGATGACATTACAAAAAGAGATAACACTTCCCAAAAATCACGCTGACACACTAATAAGACATGCAAAGCAGAACGAACCAAACGAGTCTTGCGCCATACTTTTTGGTAAGAATTATGACGGGCGGTTTGTAACAATAGATATTTGTCTGACAAAAAATTCAGAGCCATCTCCTGTCAACTTTACCATATCAAATCACGATCTCATAAAAGCATATGAAACATGCGAGAAGAAGAATTTAGAAATCATAGCAATTTTTCATTCCCATCCGAACTCGGCAGCTTACCCTTCTTCCACCGATCGCCAATATATGGAAATAAACCCAGTTCCATGGATTATCTATTCAAATACAAATAATGAATTTAGGGCATACATTTTAGAATCGACAGTCATACCCATCAATGTAATAGTCCTTTAACATCATTGCTTGTGTATGTTCTTTTTATGTCGCTCAAAATGCTCTTTATCTACAAAGGTTGCGCTGCAATCTTTACATTTGAATCCGGTTTTTTGTCCCCACAATGACTTAGTAATACACATAAGTTACGTAAAAGGATATACCCCCCCCCCCAAACAACTTTAGAACAACGGTCTTGATCTTTGGAAGATCGACCAGCATTTTATGTACTACGGTAGAATTGCACATTTAGAATAAATATCCCTTTTCCGCCCATCAAAAACATGGAAATTCACGTATACGACACATATGTAGAAGCAAAGGATGGCCATACAATGCATTTTGATGTCATTACAAATGTAAAGGATCATCAAAAGGCAATCCAGTATGCAAAAGAATGGCTAAAAACCATAAATGAGTCAGATGCAAAAGTTACAACCGAAGAGTGTCAATTCTGTCACTCACAAGGCGCACCACAGCCAATTGCCAATGAGATCCAACAAAAAGGATACTTTATTCAGAAGATGGAAGGCTGTCCGTAGCTACCTTTTTTCAATTTTTTACACTCATATTTTTGAAAACTCTTTTAGATTGATCCATCCTACTTTACAGTATGGTAAAAAGTAGTAAATATAACAAACTGACTGTGGAAGGCGATATCCAAACTAGGTGGATATGCGGCTGTTTTGTGACTGTAGATGGATTCTTCAAGTTTTGCCCAGAACATAACAATGCAATAAGAAAAACAATAGAAGCCCAAATAGATGAGCTTGATATGACATTGACTATAGAAGATAAAAAATCAGGTCGATCTACAGAATGAAAATAGCAATAAACGCAGATACAAAAACTATTGCCACCGTGTTTAACAATTTAATAACGGTGTTTAGTGCAGGCCCCGCGGTGTCTTTGTAAGGATCCCCTATAATATCCCCAACAATTGCAATCTTATGTTCTTCTGTTCCTTTTTGTTTGTTAATTTCCATGTATTTTTTGGCATTGTCCCACGCACCGCCGGTATTTACCAGATGGAAAGCCAAGAAAATGCCCGTAATTACCGCGCCCATTAAAAGTCCAACCACTGCAGATGGACCCAAAACAATACCAAGTATTATCGGTGCGGCAATTGTGATTGCAGCAGATTTCCAAAGCTCACGTAATGAAGCTACCGTTGCAACATCGACACATTTTGCATAGTCTGGTTTTACTTCATGTGTCAAAATGCCAGGAGACTCCTTGAATTGCCGCCTTACTTCTTCTACCATTTTAGAAGCCGCTCTTGCTACTGCTGAAATAAGTTGACTTGTAATAAAGAACGGCAACAAACCTCCTACAAGTAATCCAACAACTACCGCAGGGTTTGAAAGACTATAATCAAAAGTATGATGAAATATTTTTCCTGCTTCGTATTGAAATGCTTGAATCATAGCTAGCGCGGCTAGACCCGCACTTGCAATTGCGAAACCTTTGGTCACAGCTTTTGTAGTATTTCCTACTGCGTCAATTTCATCTGTAACTTTACGATTTTCTTCTCCCATACCTGTCATTTCTACAATTCCACCTGCGTTGTCACTGATAGGACCAAATGCATCTATACTCAATACAATTCCTGCAAGGCTTAGCATTGCCATAGCTGTAAGCGATGTACCAAAGATTCCATAAAGTGTAGCGTGCATAGGATCTGGCGCTGCAGAAGATGCCAGTACATATGACGAAGACAACGCCACAACAATGGCAATCATAAAGGGGCCTGTTGAACGCATACCTTGTATTATGCCCATTAGTGTAAGAGACGCGTATCCCCATTTTGCAGAGGCAGCTATTTCTTGTACTGGCTTGAATCTATAGCTTGTAAAGTAATCTGTGATTCGCTGTATTACTGGCACTAGAATAACTCCTATCACTGTGCTACCAAACAGCGCATATGCAATCTGTGTATGACCGAGAAATACATATGTAAAAACAAAATTAAGTGCAATTGCTATTGCAGCCGAAACATAAAATGCGTTGGCAAGTGGCTTGTTCACATCCGTCATCTTTCTTGGACTTATGGTCGCAATACCAATAATAGATGCAAATAGTCCAGAGGCACCAATTAACATAGGATAAAATAAATTCTGAGGAGTTCCAATCAGTCCAGCAATTAATAGCGATGCAAGCATTGTTACAATATATGATTCATAAATATCAGACCCCATCCCAGCTGCGTCCCCTACATTGTCTCCCACATTATCAGCAATTGTTGCGGGGTTTCTTGGATCATCTTCAGGTATGTTTGCTTCTACTTTTCCTACCAAGTCTGCACCCATGTCTGCGGCCTTTGTAAAAATTCCACCGCCTACCCTGATAAACAAGGCAATCAAACTAGCACCTATACCAACTCCAGCAATTGTGATAGGACTAGGAAATGCAAAATAGAGCAAACTCATACCCAAGAGAGCCATAGCCGGCACAGCGAGACCTACTGTCGCACCACCTCTAAATGCAAGAGCAAATGTATGTCCGAGTCCTTTCCCAGATGCGTTTGCGGCTCTAACTGCCGCTTTTACTGTAATTTTAAGTGAGATCAATCCGGCAATGGCAGAAAGTCCTGCGCCAACAGCAAAAGCAATTCCATTGGTAGATCCAATTGCGACTCCAATTAAGACTGCAAGACCTATCGCTATAGGAATGACAATTCTGAACTCTCTTCTCAAAAATGCCATTGCACCAACCCCCACCGCGTTTGAAATATCTAACATCTGCTGTGTTCCAGGTTTTTGTTTAGATACCCACGCTGCAAGCACTGCCGCAATGATAAAAGATACGATTGACGCTCCAATAGGAATCATTTCTTTGAGCGCCATCTGAGAGTAAATCTAGAATGGAGTATTTATGTAAATTTATTCTACTTTCTTTGTATAGTGTCATAATAACATGCCTTAGAGTTATTTTAAGAAGAATTTTTCATTCTTTTCCTATAGGGTTTGAAATTTTTTCCTGCCAAGCCTTGTCTTACAAGCTTGTTGAAACGCTTTCCATGGCTCAAATAAGGGAACCTGAAATGAATAAGTTCATGCACTATTGTATTTTCAAGTGTCTTGTCATCAGGTATTTTCTTGATATTGACAAATACTAGATTGTGTTGCAAATATGATATGCCCAAGTATTTGTAAGCCGATGTCCTTCTGCCTTGCGTGATTTCCTTTGGCGTGTCAAGAACTTCCCTAGTGGTTAGCAATACTTTGGGCTCTGAAATTCCAAATCTGTTTGAGTATATCCCAACCTTTTCCAATATCTTAACTTTCAAGTCTAAATCATACTTCATTACTTGAGAATCTTCCAGAAATAGTTTAATTTGAGTTGTCAAATATCATACAAGAGTTTGTGTATATTTCCAAGTTTACCAAAAAAGTGGTTATTTGGGGTCAGAAATCGTGTAGATTAATCACATATCATACAGCCACCGTGTCATCACACCCCAACTAACTCATAGAATTCATAATCTTCGTTGCCTTATTTCTTATCTCTTCGGTCACCTTTACAATAACTAGCCCCTCATTTGGTTGTCCATACATGATGACAGAATTTTCCGGAGCATGCAATGCAACAGGTAAGACCAGTAAATCTTCCTCACCGTCTACAATTATTCGGACTGGAATGTCTTCCTGAAATGCCCTTTTTATGATAGCAATGCTCTCATCAGTAATCTCTGCTGCTGGATTGACACATTCAAGAGTTGTTCTTGTTTTTCCCGTCGGTAAATTCCTTTTGTTCCTCTTTTCCAATGAATCAACTATCTGCAATGACGGGGTAAGCCCAATTTTTATCATCTTTTCAGTGGTGGCGTCACCTACTGTTATCAGAAAGACATCCTTTGACATAACTCGTAAAATATTCTCTTTTGTTACATCTGAGTTTTGAATTAATAATCCCATGGGTTTTTTGAGACTTGCTCGTAAACTGTCTGGTAGATGCACAACATACCTTAGTTTTATTCTATTTTTATGTAGCTACTTCTGCCGTCATTTCCTCATTAAGCTGGCTAGCAATAACACTGCATCTTGCTGCCACATTCTTTGCTACAGTCATAAATGCCTGGGCATTAGAAGAATTTGGATCGGTGACAAGCACAGGTCTGCCAGTATCAGAACCTTCCATTATGCCTGGATTTAGAGGTATTCCACCCAAAAATGGAAGACCGTATTTTTCACTCATTTTTTTTGCGCCTTCTTTACCAAAGATATAATGATCAGTGTCACAACTATTACATTTGAAATAACTCATATTTTCTATTACACCAATAATTGGCACATTAAGTTTTTGGAACATGCCAAATGCCTTTACTGCCACATTGCTTGCAATTTCTTGAGGAGTGGTTACAACCACAATGCCAGTAATAGGAATGGTTTGAGCTAATGTCAATGGTATATCTCCAGTTCCTGGTGGAAGGTCGACAATTAGATAATCAAGATCGCTCCAGTTGGTATCTACCAAAAATTGTTTTAAAATTCCTGAAATTATTGGGCCTCGATATATTGCAGCCTGATGTTCTTGGTCAGCAAAGAATCCAAATGACACTACCTTCAATCCATGCGATTCTGCAGGTCGTAGTTTATTGTTTTCAACTTCTAATGATGTTTTTCCCATCCCAAGCATAAGCGGTACACTTGGACCGTAAATATCCGCATCAAGAATTCCAACGCTAGCACCAGTTTTTGCAAGAGCCAGCGCTAGATTTACAGAAACTGTGGTCTTACCTACACCTCCCTTTCCACTTGCAATGCCTATGATGTTTTTAACAGTAGGTAGCGTCTCGTCCATACTGAGTGCGCGTCCTTCCATAACTTTTGCAGTAACTTTGATGACTGGTTTTGATATTCCTGGAATCTTAGATATCGCTTGCCTGACATCTTGCTCTATCTGATCATTGAAAGGACATGCAGGCGTAGTCAATTCCAAAGTAAACTTGAGATCGTTGCCATTTATTTCTAGATCCTTTATCATCCCCATTGAGACAATGTCTTTTTTGAGATCTGGGTCAATTACTGTACTCAGCGTACTTAGAACCTCATCAACTGATACCATACAATGAAAAAATTCCCAGTACGATATTTAAACATAGGTAAAAATAGCATGCAAGATACCCAAAGATTCATAAATTCAAATTTTACCAGTTTTTTTGATTGTTTTCTATATCAACCCTTACTGATGTAGTTAGAATTCCTCCAAAATTATTTGGCGAGTCACTGAAAAAGGCAGCCATGACAATTTTGAGAGAGAAGTATGAAAGTATGATAAATCCAGAATTGGGCTATGTCATAATGATCATGGATGCCAAAGTCGAGAAGATGGGTAAAATTATTGCAGGAGACGGAGGCACTTATCACAGAGTAGAGTTCACCGCACTTACATTCCATCCAAAGCTTCAAGAAATTGTCAGAGGAGAAATTGTAGAAATAACAGACTTTGGAGCATTTGTAAGAATTGGTGCAACCGATGCTTTGTTACACTTGTCACAAATAATGGACGATTATCTAAAGAGTGACGTAAAGTCAGGTATGATCTTGGCTAACCAGAGTGGAAGGACAATGAAGATTGGTACTACGCTTCGAGCAAGAATTACCGCAGTATCATTAGGTAAGACCGCGGCTATGAAAGTTGGTATAACTTGTAGACAACCATTCCTAGGTGCAGATGAATGGATTGAAGAAGAGATAAAGAAGGCAAAGTCCCCTCCTCCAGTGCAGCAATCTGAAAAGGGTAAAAAACCTGCAGAAACCAAGTGATAGGAAATGGTCAGAGAGATGGCATGCCGCAAATGTAAATTTATAACCATTGGTAAGGTATGTGCGATTTGTAAATCAACAGACTTGACACCTGACTGGAGTGGTGCCGTTCTCATAGTAGATCCTATAAACTCAGTCATAGCAAAATCGTTAGGAATAACTGAAAAAGGAAAATACGCCCTCAAGGTAACTTAGATTGCACAGCCGTGCAAAAAAAGCACTAGAAGTATTTCTCAAGGAAGATATAGGTAAAGGTGACATTACAAGCAAGCTTCTTCCAAGAAAAAAAATTTCTGCAATCATAATTTCGCGTCAAAGAGGAATAGTCGCAGGAGTATCACATGCCAGAGAAATATTTAACTCAAGAGACTGCAAAGTCAGGATTCTAAAAAATGACGGTAGTAAGATAGAGCCTAACGATAAAATAATGACAGTCGCAGGTCAAGCATATTCAGTTTTATCGTGCGAGCGAACCGCACTTAATTTGCTATCAAGAATGAGCGGAATTGCAACACAGACAAACGAGTTGGTAAAAATCATCAAAAGTATAAATCCGAAAGTGGATCTCTACTCCACAAGAAAAACTGCGCCTGGTTTGCGCATTTTTGATAAAGAGGCAGTAGAGATAGGGGGTGGCAGAAAACATCGCATGTATCTTGACCAGATGGTCATGATAAAAGACAACCACTTGGCAGTTGCAGAATCATTGCAAGACATAGTACGTTCTGCAAAAAAACGATACAAAAAATTCGAGGTAGAAGTAGAAAATCAAGATAGTGCAATAGAGGCTGCAAAAGAAGGTGCGCCAATCATAATGCTTGATAATATGCCTCCAAAAGAGATCTCGTGTATTATTCAAGTCTTAAAACAGCTCAATCTCCGAAAAGGGATAAAAATTGAAGCATCTGGCGGGATAGATACGTCAAATGTGAAATCATATGCAAAAACTGGCATAGATATGATATCCATTGGGAGATTAACCAGTTCTGTTTCAGGAATAGATTTTAGTCTTGAAGTTAACTAATGGCAAGCATGCGTTCTATAGCTAGATGTGCTCTTTGTGCAATATTTTTTTGAACCTTTACTTCGTACTTTTCTTCCTTTAATGACAGATAAACCTTGTCAAGTGTTATCATTTTCATGTATTTACAAACCGCAGAATCAGACATTGGTATGAATTCTTTTTCCGGGTTTTGTTTTTTCATTCTGTATAGTATGCCTGTTTCTGTAGCTACAACGAATGTCTTTCCGTTAGAATTCTTCGCATGATTCATCATACCTTCGGTTGACAAAATCTGGACTTGTCTGTCACCATAATCTCCACACGCCACATCATACATTACAGATGAGGTACAACTACACTCTGGATGAACCAGAAACTCTGCATTGGAATATCGCATTAGTTTTTCTTGTACTTCCTGTGGTCGTATACCAGCATGGACGTGACACTCTCCTGCCCATATGTACATGTTTTTCCTGTCTGTCATTTTAGCCACATACGAACCAAGAAACATATCAGGTAAAAAGAGTATTTCAGTATCAGTTGGAATTGACTTTACCACATTAACAGCATTAGATGAAGTACAGCAATAGTCAAGCTCAGCTTTTACTTCTGCAGACGTATTTACATATCCCACTGTCACTGCACTTGGATGATCACTTTTCCATTTTCTTACTTGTTCAGCATTAATAGTGTCTGCAAGAGAACAACCTGCAGATATGTCTGGAATAAGCACTTTTTTGTCTGGACATATAATTGCCGCAGTCTCTGCCATAAAGTGTACTCCACAAAATAGAATTGTTTTGTGATTAGTTTTCGCAGCTTGACGAGAAAGCCCTAATGAATCACCCACATAATCTGCGACATCTTGTACTTCTGGCAGTTGGTAATTATGAGCAAGAACTAGTACGTCCTTTTGCTCTTTTAGTTTAAGAATTTCCGATTTTAGATTCATTATTCAGAGTAAAGCTGCTTTCCTTTCCATTTAAAGGGTCATGATATTGACAAATTTGTAGTCATACATAATACATTGTGGCAATATTTGCCATTCATGTTCCTATCTGGATTTCGCCGTCGCATATTTTCCTAAGGCATTCAATTGCGGAAAGAATCGCAAGCCTGCTTGTTTTTGGATTGCTCTCACTTGGAACATTTTCGATTTTTATCGAAAACTTTCCGAACTTTCCACTTGCCTGTATCTCATGGGTGTTTTTGTCAGTTTTCGGGTCGGCAACTATTCTTACCTTGGTTTTTGTGCTTCCAATCCCAGCCAAACTGATAAGCGCTGCAACGTTAATGTTTGTAGGAAATAATCTAACTGCCTCTTCTGCTGTTCCGTCGTATATTACAGTTGATTCTTTTATTTCATCTGGACTTGTCTTTGAAGTCTCAAAAAATTTTGCCCCTTTTAGAGATTTTGGATTTTTGGTTGTAATCAATATTATTGACTCTAATTCATCTTTCACCGCCCTGATACTGTCAAGCCCAGCAATTGCCCCAGACGGAAGAAATACTCGTTTGTTAAAATCCTTACAGCCCTCTAACACTATCTCAAATACGGATTCGTCCAATAGTGCACCAACACTCATTATCATCATGTCTTTTCTATTTTGGAGGATGGATAACACATTATCTCTGACTGCATCCTGAGAAGCTGCTTCTATTACCAGATCTACCGACGATGCCGCCAGCAGACCAACATTTTCTGTTATCACGGGTTTATTATTTAGCTTTGAAACAAGTCGTTGTGATGACTCTTTGGAAAAATCAAATATGTGGGTCAGTTTTGCAGGAATTTTGCCAGAATCTATAGCAATAGCTATTTCTGTTCCTATTGCACCACACCCCAAAAGTCCTATCCTTTTCAAATCAATGCTTTTGACAATCTACCTTGTTAAATCTGTTATCGGTTTTATAGGCAGATAACACAAAATTGAATTATGCAATTTGTTGAGCCAATATGGAGCAAGTTCAAGTTGGAAACACATGAATCTACACTCATGGAGAAATTTCTCTTTAGAATAGCAAAACAATGGATTGCAGGCAATACCGCGAGTGAGGCTCTTCAGTCTGCCAAGACCGCAAACAAGAACGGAATGAATGCGATAATCAATAAGCTTGGTGAACACATGACGGCGAAGGACCAGATCAATGACACCGTATCAGAATACCTAGCACTTGTCTTGAACTTGCACAAATTCAAGATCTATGGGGGCATATCAGTCAAACCGACTCAGGTGGGTCTGTCTAAAAGTATCGAGGAATGTACAAATAATCTTAAAAAAATAATAGAAGAGTCAACATCCTCCCAGTCCTTTGTTTGGATAGACATGGAATCATCAGAATATACAGATGACACCATCAAGATCTACCTGAACCTTTTTGAAAGATATGAAAGAATAGGCATTGCAATACAGGCAAACCTCAAACGTACCGAACAGGATGTGAAGATGTTATTAGAGCATGGTGCAAAAATTCGATTGGTAAAAGGAGCATACAGAGAGAGTAAGAAGAATGCCTACAAAATAAGACATGAAGTAGATGAAAACTATAGGAAACTCATAAAGATGCTTTTTTCATGCGGTAATGAGTTTGCAATAGCAACTCATGACTATACTATGATTGAACTTGCCATGAATTTATCAAAGAAGTATGAAAGAAAATTTGAGTTTCAGATGTTAAAGGGAATACGAGACGAATTAAAGCCAGTCTTGATCAAGAAGGGATTCGTGGTATCAGAATACATACCGTATGGAACCAATTGGCTTCCTTATTCAATAAGACGGCTAAAGGAAAGAAAACGGAATATTTTGCTTCTTGGGAGTTCTTTTCTTCACTCGCATCGTGTTTGAGTTTGTTCACGCATGAATTGAAGTAAATAATAAGCACCGCCTGCTCCCTTTCCTGAGATTCCAGAATATTTCCAACCCACGAAAGGTTGAGCTCCAACCATCGCCCCGGTTGTGGCGCTAGCTGCCCTATTTGCATATGTAACACCTGCTTCAATCCTATCGAAGAATGATTCAATCTCGTTTTTTTCTTGGCTGAAAATTCCTGCTGTGAGTCCATAGTTACTCTTGTTGGCTTCAGATATTGCTTCATCAAAATTGTCAAATTCTTCCACACAAAGAAATGGGACAAACAGTTCTTCTTTTACTAGTTCGTGATCTTTTGGAAGGCCAACAACAATTGTAGGCTCGACGAAATTTCCATCCTTGAATTGTGAATCAGACAAGACAGAACCACCACAAACTATCGTGCCATCTTTTTTTGCAATTTCTGTAGCCCTTTGAAATTTTTTCAATGATGCTTCATTTATTACAGGGCTAACAAACACATCTTTTTCCCATGGTTTTCCCATCTTCAGTGCCTTGGTCTTTGCAACCAATTTTTCCACAAACTGGTTTGCGATATCTTTTTGGACATAAACTCTTGAACATGCACTGCATTTCTGTCCGCTGTAACCAAATGCTGCTCTCAAGACGCCATCGGTTGCCTTTTCCAAGTCAGCGGTTTTTGTAATTATTGTAGGGTTCTTTCCTCCCATCTCTGAGATAAATGGTCTTGGAACACTTTCAACAAATGCACTAAAGCCTGACATACCCACCTCTTTTGAACCAGTGAATGCAATTCCGTCCACATGAGAGCTTTCTAAAATGGTTCTACCCACAATGCTACCAGAGCCAGATATAAAATTTACAACTGCTGGAGGAAGTTTGTGATATATGGCCTCAACGAACTTGTAGGCAGAGATTGGAGAATCACTAGATGGTTTCAATACGACTGTATTACCAGTAATTAATGCGCCAGATGTCATTCCTATCGATATTGCAGACGGAAAGTTAAACGGGGATATTATTCCCCAGACGCCATAGGGTTTCAATGTGCTGCGAGTTTTTTCATTTGGATTTGCGCTTTGTGTCTCCTTTGAAAAGCCTTGGTTTATCTCGAGTTGTTCTGCATAGAATCTCATAAAATCTATTGATTCATCCAAGTCTCCCATAGACTCTAGTCGATTCTTGCCATTTTCAAAACTCAGTATTGCAGCAAGATTGAATTTATTTTGTGCAAACACATCTGCTATCTCTCGAAATATTTGAGATCTCTTTTTGTATGATGTGAGAGACCACTTGTGAAATGCCTCTCTGGCTGATTCGATTGCATGTAAGGTGTCTTCCTTTGATGCCAATGGGAAGTTTGCCAAAACAAGATTCTTGTCAGCAGGAGAGCGTACTTGAAATTGGTTGCTTGAAAATATTTCTTTCCCACCTATTATCAATGGGTAATTCTTGCCAAAATCTTTCTTGATTTCTTCTACTGCCTGATCAAATTTGCGGTGAAATTCATCGATAGAGTTATTGGTTACATACTTATGCCAAGTGTTTTCATTTTGGAACACAGGATCACTATACAATCGCCACATAAATTAGTTTGATCGTTTGTTAGCTTGAGGCCAAATATGTTTCAAACGAGAAACATTTTATCTCAGCAGACAAAGGTGTCTTATGCTCAACACGGTTTATCGCGATGCCCTAAAGAAACGAGAGGAGCTAAAATCCATCTTCAAGGGAGAAACGTTTGAGCGCATCATTCATACTGCCAAGG
>DAHUYT010000023.1 GCA_027315065.1 Nitrososphaerota archaeon
TAATATCCAGAAAAACACATGTCCAGTTAAAGTGTTAATGTGACAAACATATCATCAATATGAAAACCTTGTCTTGGTTAGAGTTGTTTTATACCTTCAAAGATCTTCGATATGGCGGTTTCTAGGCCGCATTTATTTTTTATTTTTAATAGTATCTTGATCTCCCATAAGCTCGTTGTATGACATGATGTATCATCCTCCAGACTAGCATGCACCTTCCAGCACTTTCTTTTTTGATAGTTCTTGCTTAGATCCAGCAGATCATTTCGTTCTACATGTATCAGATCGTACTCAATGCATTCTCGTGTTCTCCATTAACTTCTCATTTGTTACACCCTCCAGCAGATTGTTTATTTTTATTACAAAGTTTCTGTTCGTCTTTCGTCTTACTGTGATACCAGAGATTCTCCTGATGAAAAGATATTCTAGATCAACATATCTGTTACCAGTAATTACATCTCTTGTTCTGTCGAGTATACTGTTAGATACATCGTAGCAGTGGTTTACACTCAAACATCTCCAATATACCATGGATTCCTTTTAGTTGCTTGGCTGACAGGAGCAAGATCCATTTACTTTAGATACAGAGCAAAGCTGCGTGATTCTTTTAAGAAAGATCTCAAATGTCTGACTTATGGAACAAAGATTAACATGCGCAAACCATTCAGATGAGATTGTCCTTGATCAAATAGGATGGAATAATTTTAACTGTCCAAAATGCGGCAGCAATTATGCCATTGGAAGAAAGGTGATAGTATCAGATAAGCCCATGCAGAGACGGATAAACATGGTTGTATCTTATACTAAATAATCCAACAAAAAATTCCAGCGAAAATACGCCAGTTTTTTAAAGATTAGTTGTACCGAAACATGTCATGCGCGAAAATTCCACATCGTTTTTTAGATTTGTATGCATGTACCCGTATATCTGTCCAAATCTTTTCAATCATAAAAACCACATTTTTAACTTGAAAAGGAAAGATTCATGCCCAATCTATCAGCGGTTTTAAAATTGTTTACCGTTAGAACAAAAATTAAGATAATGAGAGATGAAAAAACAATCGCGCCCTAGTAACCGCTCATGATTGATATACACACTATCTGGTTACATGGACAATGGTCTGCTTGTACTGAAAAAAGTTCTAGAGAGTGAAAATAGTCAAGTCTGCCAATATGCGGAAGATACTCAAATAATATAATTATGTTTACTTTAACAAACCCACTCCTTTCTTGCTACGTATTTCAAGTCATTCTTACGTTCATATCCTGCCCCTATGCAGTTCCTTTACTGCATGTGCTGGTACCATTATCTCTTCTTCTATTTTGAGTATCCGAAGTTTTCTCTCGACTTGAGATTTTTTGTTGGTTATCTTTTGTTTTACCGTGTCATTGTGACATGGGAGGGTTTTAAACCAAAAGAGAAATGCCACCGGCGGGACTTGAACGCGCGACAGCTCGGTCTTCAGCCGAGTGCTCTCCCGGGCTGAGCTACGGTGGCACATTCGATCATCCGCTTCTAGGGGAATTAAAGTGTGTCTGTCTTATTTTTTCCAAGCAACATCACTAATCTTTTTTCGTTTGTTTACTGTTCTGGCTATTACGAAGAGAAGATCCGATAGTCTGTTAACATAGGCTTGACAAGTTTTGTTAATTGGTTCTTCTTCTCCAAGTTTTACAATATTTACTTCAACTCTCCGGCAAATGGATCTGGCAAGATGCACATGAGAGGCAACATGATCACCTCCCGGCAATATGAAATAGGTGATAGGGGAAAGATCAGATTCTAATTTGTCGATTTGATTCTCAAGAGACGTGATCATTTCACCTGTAACTCGGCTGGACGAATCGCTCAAAATAGGATTTGCAAGATCTGAGCCTACCACAAAAAGATCATTTTGTACTTTAGTGAGAATGTCTACAATATCTGAATCCAGTGTAAAGGCCAGTACTATTCCAATGGAAGAATTTAGTTCATCTGCTGTACCATATGCCATAATGCGACGACTAGATTTTTTTATTCGCTTTCCACCTATGAGTCCTGTAGTTCCATCGTCACCTGTCTTTGTGTATATTTTTACCAACATGTATGGGTCAGCCCCGTCATTTTTATTTTGATCGTAGCATGTAAGTCTTTTTTTTAAACAAAAACCTAAAACTAGAGTAATCCAATAACATACGAAGAACATGTTGTTTGATTTTTTCTATATTGTATCTGAACTAAAGAAAGTATCACGAAAAGGGTGGAAAGAAAAGGCAGGAATAGAATATCCAGAATCAGTGGCAGATCATTCTTTTGGTACCGCAATTATGACCATGGTATTTTCAGATATCTTGGGCACTCTCAATACTGAAAGAATAATGAGGATGGCACTTCTCCATGACCTTGCTGAATCCATAACAGGAGATTTCATGCCAGGAGAAATTCAGAAAGAAAACAAGAAAATAATAGAAAATCAGACAATGGAAGAGATTTTATCGAAACTCCCACTGCATATTTTAGACAAATATCGCTCATTATGGCGTGAATATGTTGATTGCACATCAAAAGAATCCATATTATTGCACGAAATAGACAGACTTGAGATGGCGATACAGGCGGTAAAATATCATGGAGAAGGCTTTTCAAAAGAGAAACTTCAAGAATTTATAGAATCAGCTAGGCAAGAAATAAAATCAAAAGAACTTGTAGAGATTTTAGATGAGATATCATATAAATAACAAGTTTATGAATTTATGTCATGCAATATTTCACTGCACTCAAGATTGGTGAAAAAAGAGTCAAGGCCGCACGAGATTATCTTGACAGGATTTCTAACGGTAAAGCTATGCCTGCATTGGCCCTTCGCGATAACAGATCAAATGTGTGGGAACCAGTTGGCGACGAAAATTTTTATGCCATACTAAATGATGCAGGCGGCTATGTTTTGACCGATGTAAGTGGTTACATGATAGTATTATGCGATAAAAACGGAATTTCAAAAGCAATTGCAAGAGGATTAAATCTAGTGCATAAAGATACAATTGTAAAAATATTACATGATGACAATATACCACAATACGATGGACCGGTATCTCTACCAATTTAGATAATACTTGGTCTCTAACCATTTCACATGATTCCAAAAATTTATTCAAGCAGGTAGAATTTTAAAATCAATACAGATATGGCAAAGTTATGAGAATTATGAAAATCATAATTTCAAAATCTAATTATGTTATTCCACTTGCATTATTTCTTGGCTCGTTTTTCATTTATTCATATAACTTAGAAGGCCAACCTTGGCATGGGGATGAAATTACCTATCTTGGATGGGGTGGTAATTACTTTGATCTGATAAAAAAAGGTGATTTTGGAAATTCATGTTTGGAATCACTGGATCATTGCAATCTCTTATTCCACATACCTGCATTTGGACTAACTTATAATCCAGTCAGAAACTTTGTGATTGGATTTTCGATGTATCTTGGAAATGAGGACAAAGGAGATTTTTATAATTGGTCATGCTATTGGGATTGTTATGATCATAGTAAAGGTCCATTGATTGAAGCAATGACAAGTGGTAGACTACTCTCACCAGTTTTTGGATCTTTGACCATCATGATTTCATTCATGGTAGGAAAACTATTTTTCAATAGATATGTAGGTATCATGGCATCTCTTATTTTTTTATCATATGATCTTTGGGTGTGGTACAGTCGCACTGTGATGGTAGAAGTACACTATGTCTTCTTTGCCATGCTATCGTTGCTACTTTTACTTCATGCTTTCAAAAACGAACGTCCAAAAATCACATATTTCATTTTAAGCGCGATTACATTTGGCATTGCGTTAAATTTGAAGATGCTTGCCATTACTTTCTTGGTTCTATTTCTTGGGATTATTTTATTCAAAGGATCATTTGATAAGAATTCTGCTTTTAATAAAAAAAACATTGGCAAAGCCAGTTTCTTGGCTTTCTCATTTTTTGCAATCGCACTTTTGGGTTTATTTTTGGCAGAGCCTGGATTTTATGTAAATCCTGTAAACGAAATTTATGTCATGAAGGCTGATATGGATAATTATAATCATGACGTATGGTATATTGGTTATCCAACCATTCATAACGTTCAGATCCAATCAATCATATCAATTTTTCATTATGTTCTTTTTCCAAGTTTTATTGAAAAACAAATTTCTAATCCTGGAATTAATCTGAGTGGAAATTTCGGCTGGACATATCCTCCAACTTATTCCAGCATACCATTGACCATATTTTTCATTATTGGATTTTGGTATATCGTGTATAAAATTAGTAAATTTAAAAACTGCATTTCTGAATTATTACTACTGATTTGGTTTGTCAGTACATTTGTTCTCACGTTAGCAATTGTCAAGGATTTCTCTCTTGAAAGATATCTACTTCCGCTAACGATTTCCATACTTTTTATTTCTTCTTATGGTTTGTGGCAGTTTGTAAAAGAAATCTCGAACAAGAAAGCAAAGATTATTTTTGTAATATACTTCATGTTTGTTCATTCCATAACCGCGTTTTCCTATTGGGAAAAAGTATATTTTTCACCAGGAACAACTTGGGTAAACCCGCTTCACTATGGAACTTTACAGGAATCTCTTGACAATCCATTTACCTATGTTGCAAACATGTTATTTTTCATATTCTTGTTTTTCATGTTTATGATCCGGTTTCGGAAAAGAGCGTGCAATATAACAACTGTAGTTTGAGCGTGTTTGAATCAAATATTCAAATAATTATGTCTTAAACGTTAAATTAGCAGTTATATCATTTTCATCAAATGACAAAATTTCGGCATACGATCGAGGTAAAAGGACATCTAATTGATTCTATGATACTTACTAAAATTTTTGATATAATAATGGATTTGCAAGGGGAATTTCAGGTACAAAAGTTTTCAGTTGGGAAAAAGAAAAAAGATGCAAGTTATGCAAAACTTCTCATTCAAGGCAAATCAAAGGAGCATCTGAATCAAATACTTCAAGCAGTATACAGAGAAGGCGCAATTTCAAAGACGCAGCAAGAGGCCGTGTTAAAGGCAACTCAAAAAGACATGGTAATGCCTGATGATTTTTACAGTACAACTAATAATCATACTGATATTTTTTACAAAGGGAAGTGGATTGGGGTTGAAAACATGATGATGGATAAATGCATCGTAGTTAAAGCAAACCGAGCTTTTTGTACACCAATTCGTGAAATCAATAAAGGTGACATGATAGTAACAGGTGAGCAAGGAATTAGGATTACTCCTCCAGAAAGGCCAAGAGAAGGAGTCAATTTGTTTCAATTCATGGGAAGCGGTAGCTCAAGCGAAAGGCCAACTCAACATATTGCACGAAGGGTAGCAGAAGACATTTACAAAACAAAGAAACACGGAGGAAAGATAGTTTTTGTTGGTGGGCCTGCAATAGTTCATACTGGTTCCTCAGACTCAATTGCATCCCTTATCAGACTAGGATTCATAGATGCAGTGCTTGCAGGAAATGCACTTGCTGTTCATGATATAGAATACTCTACTTTGGGGACATCTCTTGGGATGAATGTAAAAAATGGCACACTTGCTATCAGAGGTCATAGAAACCACATGCAAGCGATAAATTCCGTATTCAAAGCAGGTTCGATTTCAAAAATGGTTGAAAAAAAGACGTTAACTAGAGGTATAATGTATGAATGCGTTAAAAACAACATTCCGTTTGTCTTGGCAGGATCATTACGTGATGATGGACCTCTACCAGATGTGATTACTGACATGACTGTAGCGCAGAAAAAATACAAAGAAGTTCTCAAGGATGCAAAGATGGTAATAATGATTGCAACGATGCTTCACTCAATCGCTACTGGCAACATGCTTCCAGCCAATGTCAAGGTGATTGTGGTTGATATCAATCAGCCAACAGTGACTAAACTAATGGACAGAGGAACATGGCAGGCATTGGGCATAGTGACAGATGTAGGTGCGTTCTTACCACTTGTTACTCAAGAGATTCAAAAACTTAAGAAAGCATAGGATCTTCTGCATATCGTACTTTGACAGGGTTATGGGATCAATGTCTTCGCGTTTGGAAAATAAAGGCGACTTTTTTAAGCGGTAGTTTTGAATATACAATATGAGATTAAAAGACAAGATAGCAGTAGTAACTGGCGCATCAAGCGAAATAGGATTGGAAATCTCAAAAAGATTCGTGGAGGAGGGGGCAAAGGTTGTCTTGATTGGAAGAAACAGGGAAAAATTGGAAAAGGCAAGATCATCAATAAAAAATTACACTTCAAATACTGTATCCATCCAATGCGATATTACAAACAAATCTCAGGTGATTCAGACAGTTGATCAGATAAACGCACACTATGGAAAGATAGACATTCTTGTTAACAATGCAGGGGCAATCAATGATCCAATTCATTTCCACGAGATGAACGAATCTGATTGGATGTCATTAGTGAACACCAACATCTTTGGCACTTTTACGATGACAAAATCAGTGCTTGTCAAGATGCTCGAAAATAAAAAAGGTACGATAATCAACATAGGTTCCATATCCAGCGAAAGAGCTATACCAAAAGTACATCTAACTGTCTATTGCACTACCAAGGCTGCAATCAACATGTTTACCAAAGGAATAGCAATCGAATATGCTAGAAAAAACATACGTTGCAATTGCGTAAATCTTGGAATAATAGGGGCTGGCATGATAAAACCTTATCTAGATTACCCCGAAGCAAGAAAAGTTCTTGAAGACCGACAACCATTGAATAGAATTGGCGAACCACTTGACGTTGCTAACGCCGTAGTGTATCTGGCATCGGACGAGGCAAGCTGGATCTCAGGTGTAATCATGAACGTAGATGGCGGGAAATCAGCCTCTGAAGGATAGTTTTCACACAAATCCTTCTTTTTTGGGTTAACTCGTGAATTTTGCTCGTCCTCTGGGTTTGATCTATAAGGCACTCAATCATGCAGCTGACATGTACATAACATGTTAACTAGTAAAATTAATCGAGAATCTTATATAACTACAACTCTTCGGTTATTTGTTGAAAATCAATCCTGTTTTCATCATGTTGTTGATATCTGTTGCACCGTTGAGCGCTACACCTGCCTTGGCTCAAGTTAATTCTATCTCTACTCCAATTACTGTGGCTACTGACAAATCAACCTATTCTAATGGTGATCAGATGACAATATCAGGTACAGTAACTGCACAACTTAACGTTCCAATATCCATTGTCATAAGAGATCCATCTCAAAATATAGTACTGATTGGTCAAGTATCTCCAGAATCAAATAACACATATTCGACAACAGTTACTGCTGGTGGCAGTTTATGGACGGCATCAGGCACATACGAGGTGTCTGTGATTTATGGTAGCAAAGTCAACACTGCAAAAACTACCTTCTTGTTTACTGGCTTTACATCAATCATGCCAATCACAATTCAGGGACAAATTTACAATGCCACATACCAAATAACAAACGGCAAAGTATTAGATATAATTCCAAACACTGATACAAAATCACTGACAATACGAATTCAGCCCTCTGGTAATGGAACCATAGAGATCACATTGCCAAGATCTTTGATAGACTCAAAAAACAATGGTCAGGATAGCCAGTTTGTCGTACAAAATGATGGAGTGTCAACCACATTTAATGAAACAAGAACAGACCCAGACAGTAGAACTCTCACCATTCCATTTGGATCAAATAATGCTCAGATAACAATAATTGGTACTCAAATAGTGCCAGAATTTGGCACTATTGCAATGCTGGTACTTACGATTGCCATGATGTCAACCGTCCTCTATTTTAGAACTAGATTGCAACAAAGGCATCTGTAGTTTCCAGTCTTCTTGTTTAAGTCATCTTGACTTTCCATATTATTTTGATGTATTATCTCCATGGGAGAGCCGCATCTAGGGCAATACATTTCTAGTTCCAAAAGAATTGATCCAAGCCTGTTTGTTTTGGCGCTCCGATTAGAATACTAAAATCCAGATCCATAGATGACAGTATTTGATCAAATGTGCTCTCCATAAATTCTATGTATTTTGTAGAATCTATCTCATCGGGGCGTGCCATTTCCACTGGCTTTACACCTGGCTTGTTTATTATTTTCACATATGAAATAATATCGCCTTTTTTAATTTCTCTTGTCTGTTCTAATAATTTAGCAGCTCGTATGTGCTGTGGTACTGTTTTAACGTACTCGGAAGGGGATTTGCTTATCATCACATTGAACGCAAGTTCATTTAATGGAATTTGCCTTGCTTTTAGATTCTTGGCGTACTGTGATATCATATCTCCAATTTTTTGTTTTGATTGTGAGAATTCATTCTCTGACTGTACCTTTGACAGGATTTCCAATATTTCATAAAATAGCTTTCGAATAAATGGAGGCGTATGAGACTTCTTGCCTGTTAAGCCTTTTACATCTACCTTGCCATCTTTCTGAACTCCAAGATAATTCTTTTTTCTAGTGCTAAAAACAACATAGCGATATTCTTTATCCAAATCAAGGTCAACACCAAACTCTTCTTTTGCCCAATCAACTATGTTTTGGATCTGCTCACGCGTAGGGCCTTTGAGAAATAAAGAATCTGTATCACCATATAGCACCTCTATGCCTATGGATTTACATTTTTCAATCGTTTCTAAAATTGTAAACCTGCCAACTGCAGTTGTGGCTTCTGCCACTGGTAAGCAATATAGAGGAAATATTTCTGCGCCCATTACACCATAGCTTGCATTTAGTATGACCTTGAGCGCTTGACTTACTACTGTATAGAGTTGCTTTTGATCCTCGCTCAATGCGGGGTTTTTTGATAAATTCTTGTAGTAATTAACACGTAGGTCTCGTAGCGAACCAATCAATATTGCAGTAAGACCATTTTTCTTAGTACATACCCAATGGGTTGTTCCAGGGATCGTGTTTTTCTTGCATTCATCATGAATACACCTTACTGTTTCATATGAAAGATTTCGCACCTTTATGATGCTAGGATATAGACTTGCAAAGTCCATCACAGACACATTAAAATGAATTCCCTCCTTTGGTTCTACCACGAGGCCACCACGGTATTTTTTGTCTTTAATTATGGCCTCAGTAGTAGCAGTGATAGATTTTTGCTCCAATTCTTCTCTTCGAGGAATTAAAAAACCATGTGTTCTATGTTCATAATAAAACAAACTACGGATCCACTGCGATACCCCCATTCTCGATATGTCGTCAATTGGCATTCTGCCTATTCTTGTTATGACGACAAGTAGATTCATCAGCAAATCATTGTTGAAGCTAGTTAGTTTTTCTGTCAATCGTGCATCGTTAAAGCAATAATTTGCAAGTTCATACAGGGAAAGATCATTTAGGTCCCCATCGTACTCTAGTTTTGATTCACCGATTAATCCCTCGGATATGCTGTTAAGTGAAAAGTCGTTGTATTTGTGGCTGAATGCGTATATTTGAAATGAACGATTGGAAAAAGCTCGGTACAAATCAATATGGACGCCTTGTTTTAGCGTGGCAGAATCTCTCATCATTATAAGAGGAATATCTTTGAGCTCAATTCCTAGTCTCTCTGCTCTATTGTACATATATGGCATGTCAAAGTCATCGCCATTGAATGTAATAACAAAAGGATAACTTGTCAAAATTCCAAAGGCATCTCGTATCATATCACTTTCCTTGTCTTCATCATAGAAGGCTATTTTGACATCAGAAGGTAATTCATTGGTTCCAGACTTTTTTTCTGCTCTCTTTAGTACAAAGACCTGTTTAACATTATCACTACCACAAAACCCAATGGCCGTTATTTTTTTTTCAGCAATTTTGGGATCAGGTATTCTTCCTATCTCAGATTCTACCTCAATGTCAAAACTTATTCTTCTAATCATTGGAATGGGCTGGTTAAGTAGATTTGCCCATGAGTTTATGTTGTTTTGAAACTCTTTCTGGTCTATTATTCCAGTGTTTATTACCTTATCGTATAACAGTCCTTTTAGAGCAAGCTGTACCTCGTCTGGTATAGGATAAGAAAATTCCTTTAGTTTAGAGTTTTCTATGACATAGTATCTACCAACAATAAGAGAGTTGTCATACAAATAATTCTCATAATATTTTATGTCAGACTCCCATGTATCCATGATGTTTCTAATGCTCTTATCAGTTTGCGTGCCACCTATTGCTAATGGATCAGTAACTATGATCTTTGTTACGCTGACTGATCTGTCTTTGAGCAAGTCCCGTTTTTGGATTTTTTCTAGTTTAATCACATCTTTTCGATCTAACAGGAATCTCAATTCTTCAGGTTCTAGTTTAGAGTAACAGTATGGCTTGTGCCCCGTATTATCTATCCACAAGAGAACTTTTTGAGATACGGGTTCATAGAATTTTAAAATGGCGGATTTTTTCTGGCTGTCATAAGTAGCAGAAACAAGTAATGCTGGAGGCATTGTTGTAGTTATTTCATATACGGCGTTAGAAGACAGCATTATCATCTCACTTTGGAATAAGGTTAGTCTTTGGTTCTTCAAGCAATACTTTGATCCAATAATTTATTCTGTCATTATCTAGAATCACAACCTCAACATTGGCATCTTTTAAAAGTTGATAATCTGTCTCAGGATATGACCCAAGACATACAATTCTTCTAATGCCAACAGTTATGGCCATCTTGCTACATTCTAGACATGTTGCAAATGTAGTATACAGCGTAGTATTCTTTGTACCTGAGCCTACCCCAAGAATTGCGCAATGCATTATGGCGTTTGCCTCTGCATGATTGCATATGCATCTGTCTAATGCTTCTCCTGAGGCAATCTTTCCCTCGGCACGCATTTGACATCGTTTACACCCTCCTTCATAACAGTTTCTGACTCCTGGCGGAGTACCATTGTACCCAGTAGCAATCTGTCTGTTCTCTCTAACTATGACGGCGCCAACTTGTCGTGTAATACAATTAGATCGTAATTTTGCAAGTTCTGCCTGAAGCATGAAATATTCATCCCAAGTTGGGCGCTCAAATTCCTTTTTCACAAAAGAATTTCAACTCTCCATAATATAAGATCTACAAGGACTCAGAGTGCAGCTATATGATCTGTGTGTAACAATAAGCTCAAACGAACATTTTTACCCGGCCAAGACAAGTTGGAGGTTCGTGAGCCAGCAATACATAGAACATCCACTTATAAAAAAATCTGCTATCGAATATAGGGAATATCAGGTCAATTTGGCAAAACAGGCCATTTCAGATAATTGTCTAGTGATACTTCCAACTGGTCTTGGAAAAACTACTGTTGCCCTTCATGTGATAACAGAATTTCTTTCCAAGAAAACAGGAGGTGTTTTATTTCTGGCACCGACCAGAGTGCTAGCACACCAACATTATGAATTTTTGAAATCAAATATACTTGTAGATGACATATCGCTCATAACAGGGGAGGACGCGATAACTAGACGAAAAAAACTATGGATAAACAGTATAATTTGTGCGACTCCAGAAATTGTCAAGAATGATCTAGACAGGCAGTTTGTTTCCCCATTACAATTTTCTTTAATAATATTTGATGAGGCGCATAGGACAATAGGAGATTATGCATATGCAAGTATCGCTGAAAGATTTGCAAATGTGAATGTGAGAATAATGGGAATGACCGCAACATTACCAAGCGAAAAAGATAAAGCTTCAGAAATACTTCAGATATTAAAGATTTCAAGCATTGCACAACGAACAGAGGAAAGCCCTGATGTAAGCCCATATGTACAGCAAACAGATACTCAATGGGTCAGTGTTGAACTCCCATATGAAATGAAGCAAATTCAATTTTGCATCAAAGCAGCTATAGACTCACGTTATGATGAGCTAAGAAGGCTTGGATTGAGTTTATCCAGTACAAAGTCATTGTCCGAGCTTCTACGTGTAAGGGATTTTGTCCTAAGACAAAATCGAAAAGCTGCTAAACCGCTCTTTACATCAATAAGACTAATTCACGCTCTGAACGTATTAGAATCACATGGGGTAACCTCGTTTCTCCGATTTTGTGAAAGGACTAGGGAGAAAAAAGGAGTTGGTATACGAGATCTATTTGAAAATGATCTAAACTTTGAAAAAGCTGTACGCCTTGCAAAAGAAGCTCAGCAAAATGGTATTGAACATTCAAAGATCATAAAATTAAAAGAGATATTAAATGGTCTTTCGGGAAAAGCCTTGATATTTACAAGCTATAGAGATTCCGTTGAAATAATATATCAAAAATTAATTGAGATGGATATATCTGCAGGATTTCTAATAGGAAAAGCCGGAGAGTCTGGACTCAAGCAGAAAAAACAAATTGAGACAGTTCAGAAATTCAGAGAAGGTCAGTATAAAGTGTTGATTGCCACAAGAGTCGGAGAAGAGGGTCTTGATATTTCAGAAGTAAACACGGTCGTATTTTTTGACAACGTGCCAAGCTCAATTCGATATGTGCAGCGAAAAGGCCGTACAGGTAGAAAAGATCATGGAAAACTAATAGTGCTAATTACAAAAGATACAACCGATGAAACTTATTACTGGATAGGTAAGCGAAAGGTAAGTGCTGCAAAGAAGATGGGGGAAAAAATGTCAAAGATTCTCGAACAGCAAAACACGACATTAAAAACCGGTCTTGATGCTTTTGTGTGATACTAACTTGGTATTATTTTAAAGTGCAAAAAATACCAATCCAGTGGAACTGTAATTCGCGTTGAAATTGCGGTTCACTCAATAAATATATTCATTATAATGATGAGTAAATGTGTTGTAGATAACATAAGTTTGAATAATTTGCATATACAATGACATATCAAGTATTTCTCATGGTAACAATGGGCTAATTCTGATTCTGACGTGATATCTTGAGTGTTAAATGTTGTCACAAATACAATTCCTAAGTTACTGATGGATATCTGTAATTCTCAAAACTGATAAGAGATGCGACAAGAACACCTCCGGAGAAAAAAGAGTCAACCAAGAAATGCGCATATAAAAAGTGGATACCACGGTCTACAGTTAAATACCATGAAATCTCCAAAACTTCCAATGCTTGGGCTAAAGGCAGGAGTTCTTCTTACCACAGTCATAATTGTCGTATCTATGAATTTGGCATATGCTCAAGGCTCACAGGGGATTATCGCAAGTACCAACAAGCAATCTTATGAGCCCGGTGACAAGGTAATAATAACAGGTACGGTACAACAACCAGCAAATGAAAACCCTGTTACCGTCATAGTGAGAAATCCCATCGGTAATGTATATGGAGTAGACCAAACTGTACTACATGATAATATATTTTCTTATGATTTTGTATTAAGCAATAATGTGCAGGGCGGCATATACACTGTCAACATGAGGCAAAGTGATAAAACAGATCAGATTAAATTTCAAGTAATTGTAGGACAGATTCAAGTGATTCCAGTATTTGATAGTAACATAATAGTTCGTGGTGAAAATACTAGCTTGGTAGAATATGGAAATGTCGAGGTCTCAACAGTTGATAATTCTATTACCATTCAGGTTAACACTACAAAAATACAAAAGGGTTACATCCTAGAGGAATATCAAATCCCAAAACGTGTAATTGATACTTCTGGCGGACAAATAGGTGTGAAAGAGAACGGGGTTGGCATAGATTGTACACAAACCGAGTCAGATGTTGAATGGATCCTTGATTGCCCCATGAAATCAGGTACAAAAGAACTCACACTAACTGGTACTGTTGTAATTCCTGAATTTGGGATAACTGCTGAATCTATCTTGGCATTGAGCATGATGGTGGTAACAATTGTTTTCTCTCATAGATTTCTCCATAGACTAAGATAAGTTATTTAAGAGTATGTCACATTGAAACAACATGATAGCATACATCCTAATAACATGTGTACCTGGAAACGAAAAAGAGGTAATTGCCAAAACAAAAGATCTTCAAGACGTGGCTGAAGTGAATGGAATCATGGGTAAATATGACGTGTTTGTAAAGATTGATGCAAAAGATCCTACAAGGGTTGATACCGCCATATCAAAGGTAAGAAATGTTGCTCATGTGACAAGTACTGTTACCATGCCGGCGATATATGGACAGGGCGGCACCATAGATGACGAATAATGTTTTAAATACATCTGCGTAACGTAGAACATACAATTCCTTGCATACTTTAAATTACATGTCTAACACTTACGATTTTCTAAAAATAGCGTTTACACGTTTTCAATATTAGGCAAGTGATAACATAAGAACGTTAATTTCTTCAGTGGATTCATAGAATTTAATGCTGTACGCTGATTTTATGTCGTACATATGATGTTTTTTCAATCATCAGTATGCCATAACTAGCAGTCTGTCTGATAAGCAATAACACAAATCTAAATGATTCATTTTGAAATTTTTCATACGGCAAGATTATTTAGATAGATACACATATTTTATTTGTTGAGAATAGTAGATGTAGTAGATCCTAAAAGAATAGATCGACCTCCTGATAAAACAATAGTCTTAATGTCATCAGGAAATTTCATGGAACGTGGACATGTGGTCAAAAATATACACCTGAACTTATATGTGCAAAAAAGAGATCCAAAGCTTGGATCCTATTCTTTGTTGACCGCGTATGTGGAAACAGACAAAGATTCCATTGAAATTACATATGATGAGGGATATCGAGGAGAAAATGCGCTTGAAGAAACAGCTGCTTTTTTAACATCACACCTTGGAATCTCTAGCCTGATTTTACGCTCAATGATTCAACTTGAAAATTCCAAAACACCATGACTGAATAGCCAGAGATTATATTTCCTGCTGGTTTCATCATTTTATTGAAATTTGAACGTAAACCTATTCAGCCAACCCCCACATGTGCCATGTGTGGTAAATCGATAAAAGATCACACGGTAGAGGAAATAAAAAGTTGTACAAATAATCGTAGAAACACAAATGTTAAAACAAACTAAAGTAAAAAATCATGAAACACTTTAAACACACATTTGTAGTCCATGCTGATATTGATAAAGTCTGGAAGTTTTATACAAACATCAACCATTTGAAAGTGATCACGCCTAAAAAAATGAAATTAGGCATACTTAAGACAGAAAATGACATTCTTGAAGAAGGTGCAATTATTTGGCTGCAAGCCAAACTGATTATTTATTCAAAATGGCATTCAAAAATAACATATTTGAAACCATATGAATATGTAGATGAGATGATTAGTGGCAGATTCAAAATGTGGAAACACATACACAAATTCAATAAAATAAACGATGGCAGTACAGAGATAATAGACCAAATTGATTTTCAGTTACATTGTGGATTCATCAGAAAGTTTTTTGAAGGTTATTTTATGCGATTTCTTGCCGATATTTTTGAATACAGAAAGCAAGCAACTATGGAAGCATTACATGAACATTCATAAATCCAGCTCACTTACTTGCTGTAATTTATCGATAAGATCAAGATAGGCATATGGATCAAGTTGTTTTGCAAAACATTTGTCGATGTTAATCAGATAAACCGAATGTAATCTGGCATTCAATATATCGTTAGCCTCTATTGGTGGATTTTTATAAAACCTATCGCAGAGATCTTTCATCTTCTTAAGTTCATGCGCTGTTCTTTTGCTTGGAGGTTTAAGAAATATCTCTGGGATTGGCAATATTCCAACCACCGGCGTGGCAAGCGCAAACTTTGAGCAAAATTGGCTGTATCGGGCAATTTTACTTGTTATTCTTGCAACATAATAGTCGATGGTGTCAAGTGCATGATCAGGAGGAGTAAAGCCTGTCTCAATTTCCATGATGAATGTTCCGTCGCCTTTGGTGGCAAATACATCGCAGACGAGAATATTAGAGAGATGCTTTTCTATATCGACGGAATATCCCTGCGCAATGAGATTGGACGCACAGATTATCTCTAAAACAGAGTGATTAATTTTAACAAGGTTTTTTTGGTACAATTCAATGAGTCGCTCACGTACAAAATTTATTCGGGATTTCATTTCAGGAGGTTTTTCGCGTGTTAATTTTTCTGCTACTGTATACACATCATCTGTAAACTTTTCAATGTCCAAAATATACTAGTGTTCAACTGTTGCTAGGTTTTAAGAATATGGGTAACTGAAAATACTATGTCTAACTAGTTTTAAAAACATTTTTTATGGAGTCCGAGATGAATTTTCATTGTGGAAGATCTGTCTAGTAATGATAAATTGATACTCTTGCAATATGCAATAAACAAATACGAGAAGGAAGACACACTAACAAAAAAACTTCAAACAATTTTGCAACAAAAAGACATAGACAGAAGTATTGCAATGCTTATCGCCACCCAACAGGTAAGAAGAATAGGTTCCGACGTTCTTCAAAATAACGTAAGCCATATAGGCGAGCTGCCTGAACTTCCATCCCATCTAAAGTCCATAATAGATGATCTTTAACATTGATCGAATAATTTACAAGGAGTACCTTAACAAAACTTCGACATGGTAATAAAAAATATTACGGTTTTGGGTTCTGGGATTATGGGTCATGGTATTGCCCAAGTTTCAGCCATGTCAGGATATAATGTTGTACTGCGTGATATCGAACAACAATTTCTAGACAAGGCAATGGAAAAGATCAGATGGAGTCTTGATAAATTGGTATCAAAACAGAAAATTTCAGAAGAAGAATCGCGCAAAATATTTTCAAGGATAACTCCAGAAGTTGATCTCGGTAAGGCACTAAAGTACTGTGATTTAATGATAGAGGCTGTACCTGAAATCATGGATTTGAAAAAAAAAGTATATGAAGAAATCGACGCAGTGGCAAACAAGGATACGGTTTATGCATCAAATACCAGTACATTACCAATCACAGAAATAGCCGATATCACAAGTAGGCCTGAAAGATTCATAGGAATTCATTTCTTCAATCCACCTCAGCTAATGAAGTTAGTTGAGGTTATTCCAGGACAAAAAACCACAAAAGAGATTTTGGATTTAACAATAAATTTTGTCAAGTCGGTATCAAAAGAACCCGTCATATGCAAAAAGGATGTAGTGGGATTCATCGTAAATCGCATATTCATTCCGTTCGTTCACGAAGCTGCTTGGGCAATTGACAGGACAAAAGCTTCAATGACCGAGATAGACTCTACCGTAAAATTTGCATTAAATTTTCCAATGGGCATATTTGAGCTTGCGGATTTTACAGGCTTGGATGTAATCCATAAAGCAACAATTGAAATGTACTCTAGAGATAAGAAAGTAATTAACCCTCACCCATTAATTCAGGAATTATTTGACAAGAAAAAATTCGGTCAAAAGACTGGTGGTGGTTTTTATGAATATGCGGAGGAAAAGTATGCACGTATTGATCTGACAGAAGAACTGGCAAAAAAAATTGAGCCTGCCAAGATAATTGGGACCATACTTAACAACACAGCATGGCTTGT
Organism: Nitrososphaerota archaeon; assembly: GCA_027315065.1. Classification (GTDB taxonomy): domain Archaea; phylum Thermoproteota; class Nitrososphaeria; order Nitrososphaerales; family Nitrosopumilaceae; genus Nitrosotalea. Next base: position 17,452 of record DAHUYT010000023.1, read on the forward strand.
TACAAACCAAGTAAGCGACATCCAGGAAATAGAGAAAGCGCTGAATCTTGGGATGGGATTAAGAAAACCAATATTTGAAACGGCAAAGAAAATAGGAATGGAAAAAATAATAAGAGAATTACAGACTCTTCACGAGAAATATGGCGAATTCTATAAACCAGATCCATATCTTTTAACTATCTAGAATTAATTATGTTTAGTAGTATTTTTACGGCTTCTTTTGGATCCGTCGCACTGATTATTTTTACTTGTTGCCTGTGATCTATATATTGATCAGCGTATCTGTCTGCAATCCCGCCGGTATTTTTGATAGATACCATGGGTCTTTTGTGCATGTAAGCTGCACATGCCTCTGAAAGAGTACCCGAACCTCCTCCGATAATTATTACGCCGTCACCAGAAAGTGCAGTAATGAAATCTCTTGCAAGTCCCATGCCGCTTGGAATCACTATATCGCAGTATTCGTTTGCAAAGGAGGCATCATTTTGAGGAATGATGCCAATTGTTATACCGCCTGCATCCTTTGCACCATGGGCAGCAGCCTCCATCACGCCGCCAAGACCGCCAGTGACTAGAATTGCTCCTGCTTTTGCCACTTCAGTTCCTGTGTTGTATGCTATTTTTTCAAGTTCAGGTGTACATCCATTTTCGTTATTACCGATTATGAGAATCTGAGGTTTTCTAGTCAATAAATGAATGTTAAAAATCCTATAATAAAAATTATAATTTGAAAAGTATTTATTTTTCTGAAGATTGAGGTTTCTTTACTTCAGTTGTCGTAGCCTGAGTCTTTGGTTGATTAGGTTTTCTTGCATTTCTTACTGGTTTTGCAGATGTGTTGTGAACATCTTTTTGAGGTATCATTGGTTTTTGAGCAGCAGGTTTTGGTGTATTCGATTGTTGAGATCTCTGCGATAGTCTTGGAGGCTGTTGTTTTTGTTGAGGTCTTGGGCTATTTTGAGGTAGCGGTTGCTGCTTATGTTGGTTAAATTGTTGGCCTTTTGAATTTGAAATTGGTCTCATCCTACTCCACAATACATTCATTCTAGCTCTGTATCCTTCCGCATATTCAAGTTCAGATGGCACAAGAGTTGCAGGATGTACAAAACCTTGACTTCGAATTGAGATTGTTCTTTCTACAGCTATCTGGCGCACATAATCCCAGTCAGCTGATGCAAATCCATCTACAGGTCCAACAAGTTTTCCATTATGCATGCTAAACACTAGTGCTGACACAATCGGTATTGCATAGTTAATACTTGCAGGAGAATTTAACTTGACTGGCATCAAAGGAACGTGATGACTTCCTCTAGTATTTCCTGCAACAAGATGCGGATTATTGAAGGCGGCACCTACTTCCTCGGTTGCTGGAAAGTCTTTTTGTGTTCTAATGATGCAGATTGGATCATCTTTACCAACATATTTTCCTGCTATGTTGTGCAAACGATCAGTTGAAGCGGCAAGAATCGGTTGATCATCTTTTGCATACACGCTTGACACAACATATCTTCCAGGATACATTAGTGCGGCCTCAAGAGTCGGCTTGTCTTGCCACATCTGAAGTTGGGCAATTCTGCCTTTCTCTACATCCATGATGTTTATCTTTACTCCTCCTGCTAGATTTTGGTTAACAATTAGTCCAGTGTTGCTTAATGCGTCAACAAACATTCTATAAAATGGGTAATTAAAAGCACCAGGTTCAGTTTTATCCGCAGCGAAAATTGTAAAGGCCTCATTTGGCCTTTCTTCAAATGTCATTTCGGCTACTCCTGGACCCATTCCTTTGACATTTCCAGAAAATGAATCCTTTAAAAGATCTTGACCTGCGCCATAGAGACCTTCGTTTTTAGCTACTCTGGTAGCATCCTCAAAAGCCCTCCATGCAAGCTTGTGGATATCGCTATTGTCAACTCCTTTAGTATGCGTCATGACAATGTGAATATCGTCACCGCAGTATCCAATGTAAGAATCAATCAAAAGACCATTTCCATTTTTCACCACTTGAGACCTTATGATATTTCTAACGGCGTTTAGTAACCCGTCGCTTGGCCTTGTATGACCTCCAATCCCACCGACATCAGCTTTGATTACGGTTACGGTTATTCTCATTGTATGACTACTTAAAAATCCTCGATTTATAGTATGTGAAAAATAAGGTAAGCGAAAGATCAGACGATAAATTATTGAAAATTTCTAGAAAACAATTTCAAAAAATCGAAATGGTAATAAAGCCCAAGTCTTCAATGGTTCGGTATGAGCGCTGCAAGCAAAAAGCCACACTTAAACATGATTGTTGTCGGTCACATCGACAATGGCAAGTCTACTACAATGGGACATTTCCTTATGGAATTAGGTCTTGTAGATGAAAGAACAATTGCTTCCCATGCTGCCGAGTCAGAGAAGACTGGCAAGGGAGACACTTTCAAGTATGCTTGGGTAATGGATAATATCAAAGACGAACGAGAAAGAGGTATTACGATAGATTTAGCATTTCAAAAGTTTGAATCATCAAAATATTTCTTCACATTAATTGATGCTCCAGGACACAGGGATTTCATCAAAAATATGATCACTGGAGCTTCAGAAGCAGATTGTGCGATTCTAGTACTTTCTGCAAAGGAAGGTGAAACAGATACTGCTACCGCGCCAGGAGGACAGGCAAGAGAACACGCATTCCTGCTTAGAACCCTAGGAGTAGGCCAACTAGCAGTAGCCATCAACAAGATGGATGATAGTAACTATTCTGAACAATCTTTCAAAGTAGCAAAAGAAAAGGCTGAAAAACTGTTAAAGTCAGTAGGTTACAAACTTGAACAGGTTCCAATAATTCCAGTTTCTGGTTGGAAAGGCGATAACTTGGTAAAAAAATCACCAAACATGCCATGGTGGACCGGAAAGACGTTGTATGAATCATTTGATGATTTCAAACTTCCAGATAAACCAACTAACAAACCACTCAGAATTCCAGTGCAGGACGTCTATACCATTACTGGTGTTGGCACAGTGCCAGTAGGTCGTGTGGAGACTGGAGTTGCAAAGCCAAACATGAAAATAATTGTCATGCCATCAGGCGCTTTGGGAGAAATCAAGAGCATTGAAACTCACCACACTCAAATGGAGTCAGCAGAACCTGGAGACAACATTGGCTTTAATTTGAGAGGTATTGAAAAGAAAGATATCAAAAGAGGCGATGTGATTGGATCACCGGATAATCCGCCAAATGTTGCAAAAGAGTTTAGAGCACAAATAATAGTGATTCACCATCCAACAGCTATCGCACCTGGTTATACTCCAGTAATGCACGCTCATACTGCACAAGTTGCAGCTACCATAGTTGCATTCGAGGCTAAGATTAACCCTCAATCAGGCGCAATTGAAGAAAAGGATCCCAAGTTCTTAAAGGCCGGAGATTCAGCCATTGTTAGAATTAAACCAGTCAGACCATTACCAATTGAGACATTTCAAGACTTTCCAGAACTTGGAAGATTTGCTCTCAGAGACATGGGAGCAACAATCGCCGCAGGTATAGTAAAAGAGATCACTGAAAAGTACACCAAATAGAGATCTAAATGACTCAAACAGCCAGGATAAAATTAACAAGCACGAGTTTGCAAAGGCTGGATGGAGTCTGTAGTGAAATAAAAGGAATTGGAGAAAAAACAGGTGTTAAAGTTAAAGGCCCTACTCCTTTGCCGGTAAAAAGACTAAACGTTGTAACCCGCAAATCCCCATGCGGGCAAGGTACTCATACATATGAAAAATGGGAAATGAGAATACATAGAAGAGTCATAGATCTAGGTGCAGATGACAGAGCAATCAGACAGCTTATGAGAATCAAGATCCCAAATGACGTATACATTGAACTGACACTCAAATAATTTGTGTTAGCCTTAAATTACAGATATCGTTTCGATATATCATGTCAGAATCAACACCAGAAAACATCGTGCAAGAAGAAAAACCATCTAGTTTCAGCGTATTTTATGCTTGCATGAGATGTGGTACGCGTGTAAGCCAGTCAGAGCTTACAAGACTTCCAGAAATAAAATGCATTTGTGGTTTTAGAGTATTCACAAAGGTAAGGCCCCCGATAGTGAAGACTGTAAAAGCTTACTAGATACCCCTTTTTCCTTGATAACTATGCATTCTTTGCAAATGTGTTCTCATAGCTTCCATGCTTGAAAAATAGAGATTACATTCTTTGCAATCATACATGGATCCACTATGCGCAATTTGCTCATGATGCATTAGATCTTCCTGCCGACCAAACTTCCGGTCGCATTTCTCACACTTGTGTTTCTTGAAAAGATGCATGGTTATCCCAATTTTGCCTTTTGAGAATCCCAGCATTCCCTACACAAATGTCCATCTATATTCCATTTACTTTTAGGGTTATACCTTATCATACCTAGCTTTTTTCTACAGATCTTGCAAAATGTCTTCAAGTCCTTGTCTTCTTCATCTTTTTTATCAAAACACACTTTACAGAGCAATCCCTTCATATCCCACTGGTATTTTGGCTCCCACATGTCTGGAACATCTTTTTCGGCACCACAAACGACGCATTTTTGTCTTAAACTAAGATTGTAAAATTTCTGCATTTGAGTGACGTAGCAATCACCGCAGAGTGGACCGTCTATTTGCCACTCGCTTTTTGGTTTATGTTTGTGAGTTAACTGTCTTTTACAAATCACGCAAACTGCGGATTTTCGTCCAAATAGACTCATACCCCAAAATAAATCAAATCTATTAAAAAAGATTGATAGGCATGAAATGAAAAAGATGAACTTATCGATGTTTTTATAGTTCGTCTATGGTTTTTTCGATAAGCTGACTGGCATTAAGCATCCCTTTCTGCTTTGCAATTTCCTCAATTTTGCCATATTGTTCTGCAGTAAAGCAGATTGGCATTGAACGATCTTTCATACGTTGCGTAGTATCTTGCGATTTTATATCCTTTTTGTTGATTTTCAATGATCGTTTTGTTCAAAGTTTTTTCCTTATTCTTTGAAAACATACGTACGTTGACCGCGTATCTCCGAGGTATTTGCCACACCTACTAGAACAAATTCTTTTTTACTATCTATGAGATTTTCATTTGGGCCTCGCTTGTTTTCGTGAATTTCCTCGTATTTTTCAAGCGAGATCTTTACTCTGTCGCCTATTTCTGACTCTAAATTCATGTCTTTTACGACTTCTTTGTATGTTGGCATTATCACACCACTGAAAACCATTGCGCTGCTACCACTCCCATATGAACCAAATCCAAATCTTTTCCCTTCCAGATCAGTTCCTTTTTGAAATTCAAACTCAAGACAGCTTCTAAAACCCATGTAAAGTGATGCTGTGTATAGATTTCCAACTATTCTTGACGCAATCAAGGAACTTGCAAGCTTTGCATCATACACGTCTTGAAACTCTTCGGTTTGTGTAAATCGCTTTGTAAATTCATGATCTTTTGCCATAAATTCCTCGTCTGCAAGGATTGATTCAATTGTTCCCCGCGGATCTTTCGGGGCAGGTTCTACCATTCCCATCTTTTCTATTATTTTCTTCCAGTAGGGCATGCTCCTCCACTCATGTCTTAACAGATAGGCCAGCGCTTTTTTCCCCATGTTACTGTAAGGAAGATGCATGTTTATGAAATCAATATAGTCTAAAATAGTCTCTCCTTCCTGTAGTTTAATCAATCCTGTTGAAAGCGCTTTTTCTCGATATGCCATCAATGCTTTTTTTACCTGAATCATATAAAGCAGGTTAGAATATTGCCCGTTAACAATGGGAGTTTCCTTTCCAAATGGTCTGTAAAAGTCATATTCGTTTTTTATCGAAGTAGAAGTCACCTTTGGATCGAAAGTCATAATTCGTGGAGCATCATTTAGTAACATTGCAACCGCACCTGCGCCTTGTGTATATTCACCACTAGATCCAAGATCATATTTTGCAATATCAGAAACAACTACTATGGCATACTTTCCTTCAGATTCGCCTGCCCTAATCCAGTTAGAGTTGTCATATAGTGCATATGAACCACTGACGCATGCAAATTTACATTCGATTCCGCCACAGTGTTCTAAAGAGTCATCACCGTAAATTTGTTCCAACATACCTATAACATAAGAATTCATCGCTTTTGATTCATCAAGCGAAGACTCAGTAGCAACATAGAGTCGTCCGATGTCTTTTGGGGACAGTTTGTTTCTCTCAATTAACCTCAAACATGCATTAGCTGCCATACATGCCGGATCTTGATTAGTATCTACAATAGCCATTTGAGAAACTCCCAACCCACGTTGAAGTTTATCTGGATCCATGCCGCGAGCTTTTGCAAAATCTCTGGCATCTACAAATAACCTTGGAACGTAGATGGCTATGTCATCTATACCTGCAGCCAACAGCTAGAGCTTAGATGTAACGAATATAAGCATTTTGAAAGTCATATTGATCCAATAAAATCATAGTTTTTATTCATTATTTCAACAAAACAAGCAAAAAATTCTCAGGATTGCAGTTTAGACTTGAAAATCTCATCAAATACTTGATATGGTTGAGCGCCAACTACCTTTGTGACCGAATTGCCAGGCCCAATTATGAAAAAGTCCGGGGTTCCAGTAAGACCTAGATTATTAGCATCTGAGACACTATTGCGAATAATCTGGATGTATCTTGTCTGAGCCATGCATTGATCAAATTGATCCTGATTTAGGCCTATTTGCTTTGCAAATTGTTCCAAGTTTGTAGTAGAAGCCCAACCAGTGTTTTCACCTGCCCAGTTATTGTACAGAGTATCGTGATATTCCCAAAATTTTCCTTGTTCCTGAGCACAATGTGCAGCATTGGCTGCAGTAACAGAATCTTGTCCAATAATAGTAAAGTCTTTGAAGTACATTTTGACTTTTCCAGTATCGATATAGTTCTTTACTATATCAGGCTCGGTATTATGAAAAAAGTGGTTACAGTAAAAACACTGGTAATCTCCAAATTCTATCATTGTAATAGGTGCATTCTCTGATCCTAGTACCGGAGATAAGTTACTTGCTATCACATCAAGACTTACGGTTTGGCTAGAATTTTGTGTCTCTTGAGGCAGGATTTCTGGTGCGGGTGTTTTTGTCGTACCCTGTCCGTGCACTAAAAAGATCACGACAATTACAAGCATGATTATGCCGGCACCAATTCCAAGCGATGGGAGGTGAATCTTCAACTACATTGACAGAATTTAGAGTCTATTTAGTTCTTATCAAGAATATGTAAATAAGAGGGAATCACTAATCATGAAAATATGAAGCGTGTTTTTGTAAATGGATACGGATCAATAGGAAGTAGAATAATACAATTCATAGCAGACGATCGAGATATAGAAGTGGCAGGAGTTGGAAAATACTCCCCAGATGAGAAGGTAGGTGATGCCATATCAAGAGGCTTCAAAGTATTCGTCCCAAAAAATAAGATAGATCATTTTAAGAATTTTGATATTTCCGGAACCATAGAAGATAATATTTCAGATTGTGATCTTGTAATAGATGCATCACCCGGAGGAATAGGATATGAAAATAAAAAAGCCCTTTATGAACCAAGAAATATACGTGCCATATTTCAAGGCGGAGAAAAAATTACCGGAGAAAAAACTGTGGCATCATTTATCTTCAATTCCAGGGTAAATTATGAGAAAGCATTTGACAAACAGTTTGCAATGCAAGGAAGCTGTAATGTTACTGGGATGGGAAGAATTATCCAGCCCTTGAAGGAAAAATACGGAAAAAAAATAAAAAGATTAGATGCCACGCTACTTCGAAGATGGGCCGATTTGGAAGATTCAAAGACAATAGTAAAAGATTCAATCGAATGGAGTTATAATCCTCATCATGATGAAGATGTGAAAAGCTATATGGGTGTGGATACGCCCCTGTTTATTCGGGCTTTTAAAGTACCAACAAGACAGATGCACGTACATGCGATGGATGTACGATTTGATGGTCCTGCACCTAGTGCAGAAGAGATAATCAATCTCTACAAAAATGAATATGGCGTAGCTACTTTGTATGGGGTAAAAGGAACTAAAGACATCCGAGATTATGCAGAATCAATCAAGTTTAGTTTCAAAGATACCAATATGATACACATACATGCCGATCTCACGGAAGTTCAGGATGATGTTGTAAAACTAACCTATTCTGATGATCAGACAGGAATTGTAGTGCCAGAAAATCATCTTCTCATGCAAGCAATGTTGTTTAAGCGAAAAAAAGAAGACGCGTTTAGGCATACTGAAGAACTGTTTCACATGTACGAGAAAAAAAGAATGCTTGAAGCGCATTTCAAAGAGCGAATAAACAATACGGTTTAAAAAGAGCATAATATGCATTGTCATTGATCATATTCTAATTGGGATCTACAGAAAAAAACAAAGAATCAACACATCGTGATATTTTAAACAAGGCTCAACTTGCGGCAAAGCTATCCGTAATCACACTTGCTGCAATAGGCGTAGCCGAGCTAATTGTTACTATATTTGCAGGAAGTGTTACTCTCACCGCAGATGGACTAGATTCGCTTGCTGATTCCATGATCTCGTTTGTAGTTTGGTTCGGTATTGGCATGATTCGAAAACCAAAAAGTAAGTTGTTTCCTTTTGGATATCGCAAGGTGGAGGTGCTTGCAGCTTTTACTGCAGCTATAATAATTGTTGTCCTAGGATTGCTCATAACATATCATGCAGTAGGGATCTTGTTCCAACAGACCAGCATTCACTACCCAGAAATAACCATGATAACACTTGTTGTGGCAGGAGGTTTATCATTACACAGAGCATTTTCAATAAGAAAAGTCGCAATGGAATCCAATCTCATATCACTCAAGCTTGATGCTAAAAATTCAATCAAAGACGGTACTGCATCTTTTGTAGGATTTGCCAGTGTGTTTGTTGGTACCTATACTAGTTTCAAATTCATGGACGCAATTGGTGGCATAATAATTGCAGGATATATATTTTTGATGGCATATACCGCAATTCGAGAGTCAACACTTGTTTTAGTTGACGCTGTAAATAATCCACACATGATGGATAATATACGAGACCTCATATTTTCAAGATTTAAAATCAAGACAAGGGAGATATTTCTACGACCTAATGGTAGTGAGTTTAATGCAGAGATACACATAGTTTTTCCAAATGAAGCAAGATTAGACGAAACAAGTAGAATTGCGAAAACAATATCAACAGTGGTGAAAAATGAGATGGCCCTAGCCAGAGTTATCATAATTCCCGAACCAGAACATGACTAAGATCTTGGCGGATTGGCAAACTTATTCTCTGGATTCTTGTGATAGTCTACAGGTATGCCAGAATCCTTTTGCCTTCCAGTCAAAATTCCAATTACGGTATCATCCTTTTTTATTATTCCTTCATGCATTAGTTTTTTTATTCCCGCAGGTACTGCACCTGAAGCCATTTCACAATCAAATCCATTTAGGCCAACAAGAGTCATACCATCTAGCATTTCACCATCTGAAACTTGAGTGACCACGCCGTTAGTAAATTCTAATGCGCGAATACCTTTTAGCATATTAGCTGGTTTTGCAATTTGAATAGCAGTGGCTTTTGTCTTTGGCCTTATTCCGTTTGCATCCATAAACTCATAATATCTTTTTATCAGATCTGTGTCTGGTTTTCCTTTATTCCACCGTAGTTCTGATTCTTCGAATTTTCCATTGTAAAGAGTATAAAGAGTATTCGCACCTTCGGAATTAACTACTGCGATACGCGGGATCTTTTTGATCCAACCCCATTCATATAGTTCCATCAGACTTTTTCCACAACTTGATGTATTGCCAAGTGCCCCTCCTGGATACACTATCCAGTCAGGGGCATTCCAGTCAAGCGATTCAAGGGCTCTGAAAACAATTGTTTTCTGCCCCTCGATTCTAAATGGGTTTACCGAATTAACAGTGTAGCCCCCTACCTCTCCTGCACGTTTAAGCGAAGTTGAAAGTGCATCATCGAAATTTCCTTTAATTTCAATCACCTGAGAGCCAAACTGAAAGGCCTGACTTAGTTTTCCAGGAGCCACTTCGCCAGAAGGTATGTAGACATCGCACTCCATATTCTCATTTGCAGCATACATTGCAGCTGATGCAGATGTATTTCCTGTTGAAGCACAAATTATTTTCTTAATCTTAACAAGTTTTGCATGTGTTACAGCTGTAGTCATACCATTGTCTTTAAAAGATCCACTTGGATTGTATCCTTCTGGTTGAAGCCACATGTTTTGTACTCCGACATAATTGGAAACCTTTGACATATGATATGGCTTTGACAACCTTCCCTCGGCACCATCCAAAGATACAAGATGTTTTGAACATTCGTCAACATCTTCTGTATCAATCTGGCAAAAATTCAGTAATTCTCTAAATCTCCAAACTCCACTTTCGTTAAATATGTTGTTTGAGTGATTTCGTCGCTTATAGAAAACTTCCTTTAGAGAGGAAGGCGCTTTTGATTTATACTTGATATCCAGAAGGTGTCCACGATCACATTCTATACGAATATCAGTAATTGGGTATTCCAAGCCGCATGATGGATCGATACATTTCTGAAACGCTTCTGATATCATTATGAAAAATTTAGATAGTACTTATTTAAATCTACATACCCAAGACTATGAATCCATATGTCGCGTATTTGAGGAATTCTATTTAGATCTAAAATAATAAAAATATCTTACCGCGAATTAACTATCAACATAAATGTCATGCAAATAAATGAGCAATATTGAAAATAGCGACTATATCTTATGGAGTAGCCATAATGATACTATCTTCAGTAATTCATTATTTGACAAATCCAGGAATTGAGAATTGCAATTCCATGAATGGGGTTGTTTCAACATATACTTCTCAAGACTATGCCCTTGGTTGCCAAATCCTGTCAAACATACAAACCATATCCATCGTTACTGGAATAATTGGTGCGGGGGTAATAGTATTTGGGATATTACGTAAACCAAAAATTAAATAGGTTATTTTTTAGGGCCAGAACGCATGTGAAAGTTTACACAACATTTGCATTCTTTTGAAATGCAATCCTGTTCTGAAACATGACCGCATATACCACATTCACAGTGAGTTTTCATAGGTTTTCTGAGTATGTAATACATTTAACCAATATGAGGGTTCTTTTCTGATTAGGCATTCAGCTTGCAAGTCATTTTTTTGATTTTTTAGGCTTGGATGTCTTGTGTCTTTCGCTTTTTGCCCTTTCTTCTGCATGTTTGGCTTTTGCCTCTTCGGTTTCTTTGCTCTTCTCATCGACAACCTTCATCACGGATTGAATCAAGGCATCTAGATCGCTATCAGAAACTGCAGGTTCAGCTGCGCTTGCTATTTGGTTGATGGTATCAGATATGGCGGAGCTTACCTCTTCAAAGCTTTCTGGATCTTCATATGCTGCATTATAAAGGGCCTTGAGCCTTCTTACGTCAGAAAGCGATTGATCAGTAAGCGTTAATCTGTATTTTTTACCGTTTAGTGTTATTTCCTGAATTATCATGCATGGACTCTCAGTTCTACTTTCATAAAGTTTTCTGTAAAAAGTGACAATTATCAATAGATCCTAGAGACCAGGTGGAAAATGGTAAGACATTGGTATGATCGATGGTCTAACTCCATAAACAGCCGTGATTTCATCATGGGATTTTATCACAGTTGCATTTAGGCTAGAAGTTATCTGTTGACCGTTTATGTAAATTTCCGGATCACCCCGAGGGAGAAGATCACTACCAGTGGACTCCCAAATATCAAACAATTGAGATAGGGTGAAATTGCCGTCATTTGGCGCGCCAATGTGTATAATCCCAGTATCATCGCGCGTATGGATCCAGTATATGCACGTATCATTTATAATTCCAATTTTTGCGGGAACGACATATGGTTTTCCATCTACGAATACATCCAAGTGTGCATTTATATGAAAATTGTTATGGTCTATCGTGTCACATGGTATGCCATCTATCACTGCAGCTTGACTAGAGTTTGTGGTGGTACCAAATACGTGAAAGACTAATACAAAGGTAGCTACTACTATGGCAATTACAATTATTGAAATTATTGCATTTTTGTCGTCACGGCGCTCCTTTTCAAAATTAATGGGTTTTTCTTTTTTCTTTGTTTTCTTAACCATAGTTCATCTTTTCCTATTTTCCTGATTTTTATCACATAGCCCTAATCTATGTTTCCATAACAATCAAGATTTAAAATATTACCAAAATGTAGTAAGATACAACAGTCTCAAGCAATCCAATTGAATTATTTGGGAAAATGAGTACAAATACTAGAATTACTAGAAATTTCATTTTTACTTCATAGTCATGATAAATTATATTCTAACCCGGCTGACATAAGTTAGTTAACGTATCATATTTTCGTGATCCAAAGATCTAGATCCGGGTTCCAGCAGCATATATCATGAAAACCATT
>DAHUYT010000024.1 GCA_027315065.1 Nitrososphaerota archaeon
CGCATATTCTTTATGAGTACTCATCGTCTGCGATTAAGTAGAATGGGTATTTATGTATATTCAAAAAATGAGAAAGGGGGGTATTTTCTTGTCATCATTTAACACAAAGAACTGATCATCCTGATAGTCTATCTTGTAGTTGATTTATGTCAAAGTCGTATTGTTAGTATGTCATCTCACAGCCTGTATAGATATGTAACAAAAGGATTGAGATTATGTTTGGTCTTGATATGCCAGACAATCTTTCATTTCGCGTTGTATGCGTTACAGTATGATATTTCTTTTGATCTGATAAACTAGTATCACCGATCCAAATCTTTTCCAATTATGGCCAGAATTACAAAGGACCAACTTTTTTTACTATTTAAAGTTGAAAGAAACCATTGACAAAATAGAGAATTCTTGGGATGCCTTGGATTAGATATATATTAACCTCTCGGTGGAAGCAACGTAGTTTGTGGATTAATTATCTATTACAGCTAATGTTCAAAGGGGATTTTTAACGTGTTAGGTAAAAAAGAGAAAATACTGATTCCAGATCACATCTATGTTCCAAAGCATACGATAATGAATAAAGAAGAGGTTGAAAAGGTATTGGAAAAGTATCACACAAAACCTACTGAAATGCCACTGATATACGTCAGTGATCCTGCGATCAGAGGCTTGGGGGTGAAACCAGGTGATATGATAAAGATAATACGAAAAAGTCCCACAGCTGGTGAAAGCATCTACTATAGGTACGTGGTGGAAGAATAATGACACATATTTCACATAAACGATGGCCCATAGTTCAGGACATTCTAAAAAGAGAAGGAATAGCAAGACAACATTTGAATTCTTATGATGAGTTTCTTGAAAGGGGACTTCAAAGTATTATTGATGAAGTCGGACAGATAGAGATAGAGAGTGCAGAGTATCCGTATAAAATTCAACTTGGAAAAGTAAAGCTACAACAACCTCGTATGATGGAATTGGATGGTTCCATCACGCACATTGCTCCAATGGAAGCTCGATTAAGAAATGTAACTTATGCATCTCCTATAATGCTTGAAGCAAGTGTAGTGGAAGATGGAAAAATTCTAGAATCAAGATATGTTCACATAGGTGACATGCCAGTGATGGTTAGGTCTAATGCTTGTATTCTGCATAACCTCTCTGAACAAAAACTCATAGAATATGGTGAGGATCCAAATGATCCAGGCGGTTATTTTATCATCAATGGATCTGAGCGTGTCATTGTTGGATTGGAAGATCTTTCTTACAATAAAATCATAGTTGATAAGGAAACTGTCGGGGGCAATACAGTTTTCAAAGCCAAAGTATATTCATCAATCGTAGGTTATCGTGCAAAACTTGAACTTGTGATGAAAAATGACGGCCTGATAGTAGCAAAGATTCCTGGTTCTCCTGTGGATATTCCTGTAGTTACTTTAATGCGTGCATTAGGACTAGAGTCTGATCGAGAAATTGCAGCAGCAGTTTCTCTAGTTGATGATATTCAAGATGAACTAGAAGCTTCATTTGAAAAATCAGGTGATGTGCCAACAGCTAAAGATGCTATAGTGTATATCAGTAAGAGAATTGCGCCAGGTATGTTAGAAGAATTCCAGATAAAAAGGGCAGAGACCTTGCTTGACTGGGGTCTCCTACCGCACTTGGGAAAACATCCCGATAATAGAAAGGAAAAATCCCTATTTTTAGGTGAAGCAACTTGCAAATTAATTGAACTAAAACTAGGATGGATTACTCCTGATGACAAAGATCATTATGGAAATAAAGTCATAAAATTTGCAGGTCAAATGCTCGCTGACCTTTTCAGAACAGCCTTTAGAAACCTGGTGCGAGACATGAAATATCAGCTTGAGAGATCAGGACAAAAGAGAGGAATAAACGCAGTTGCAGCAGCAGTTAGACCAGGCATAGTTACTGATAAACTAAACAATGCGATAGCGACAGGAAATTGGGGAAGAGGCCGTGTTGGGGTTACACAACTTTTGGACAGGACAAACTATCTATCTACAATAAGTCATCTTAGAAGAATACAATCTCCGCTTAGTAGAAGTCAACCTAACTTCGAGGCAAGAGACTTGCATGCCACTCATTTTGGAAGAATATGTCCAAGCGAGACTCCTGAGGGATCTAACTGTGGCTTGGTAAAGAATTTGGCACTGTCTGCTATAATATCAGTAAACGTAGCATCAGAAGATATAATCGAAAAGCTTTACGATTTAGGTGTCACTTATGTTTCTGACGCAAAAGATGATCTGAAAAAAGAGGGAACCAGAGTTTTCGTAGACGGGAGATTAATAGGATATTACAAAGATGGGCAAAAACTGGTAGACTCGTTAAGAGAACTCAGAAGGAATTATAAGATTCATCCACACGTCGGCATCTTCTTGTATCAGTCTAGTGTGGAGGGTTCAACTAAGAGACTCTATGTCAACTGTAATGCAGGTAGAGTTCTGCGACCATTGATTGTAATTAAGGACAACAAATTGCTATTAACACAAGAACTAATAGAAAAAATCAGTAAAAAATTTTCGGCATGGACAGATCTTTTGCATATTGGCGTAATTGAACTAGTTGATGCAAATGAAGAAGAAAACTGTTACATTGCAATAGATGAAACAGACATGAAAAAACATACTCATATGGAAATATTTCCATCCGCAATTCTTGGAGCTGGTGCATCCATAATTCCATATCCGGAACACAATCAATCTCCAAGAAATACATATGAATCAGCTATGGCAAAACAAAGTCTTGGTTTCTCAACACCATTGATGAACGCAAGTACATATGTTAGACAACATCTTATGCTATATCCACAAACCCCAATTGTTACAACAAAGGCAATGGGTCTGTTGGGATTAGAAGATAGACCAGCAGGACAAAACTGTGTTGTTGCAGTATTGCCTTTTGACGGTTACAATATTGAGGATGCGATAGTATTGAGCAAATCGTCTGTCGATAGAGGATTGGGTAGAACCTTCTTCTATAGGATCTACGAAGCAGAAGCCAAACAATACCCTGGCGGAATGAGAGATAATTTTGAAATTCCAACTGCGGATGGAAACATTCGTGGATTTCGTGGTGACAAAGCATATAGATTATTAGAAGAAGATGGAGTCATTGCAACAGAGTCTACCGTACAGGGTGGAGACATACTAATTGGAAAAACAAGCCCTCCTAGATTTATGGAAGAATATAGAGAGTTTGAGGTAAAAGGACCATATAGAAGAGATACATCAATAGGCGTAAGACCATCAGAGAATGGTGTTGTTGATACAGTTGTTATGACACAATCTCATGATGGTGGTAGGATGTATAAAATTAGAGTAAGAGATGTTAGAATTCCTGAGATTGGGGACAAGTTTGCGTCACGACATGGGCAGAAAGGAGTTATAGGGTTGCTTGTAAATCATGAGGATCTACCTTATACTGCTGATGGAGTTGTGCCAGATGTTATGATAAACCCTCATGCTTTCCCGTCTAGAATGACGGTTGGAATGTTTCTTGAATCCGTAACAGGAAAAGCTGCAGCCTTGCGTGGTTCAAAGATGGATGGCTCTGCATTTGTTGGTGAAAAATTAGAAGATGTTAAGGGGGTTTTGGAGACTGCGGGATTCAAGTACTCAGGTAAGGAGGTTATGTATGACGGTAGAACAGGTAAGGCATTTTCAGTCGATGTTTTCGTCGGTGTTGTATACTATCAAAAACTACACCACATGGTTGCAGATAAGATACATGCAAGGGCAAGAGGCCAAGTACAGATGTTAACAAAACAACCAACAGAAGGTCGTGCAAGAGGTGGCGGTCTACGATTTGGTGAAATGGAAAGGGATTGTCTTATTGCATATGGTGCATCCATGATGTTAAAGGATAGACTCCTCGAAGAATCTGACAAAGCTGAAATTTATATTTGTGAAAGATGCGGACTTGTGTCATATTATGATATCAAACAAAGACGATTTGTTTGTAGAGTGTGTGGTGATAAAGCAAAGGTCACATCAATCTCAGTCGCTTACGCCTTCAAACTTCTATTGCAGGAAATGATGAGTCTTGATGTAGCCCCAAGACTTTTGATAAAGGAGAGAGTCTAATGGCGGTTGAAACAATCAAAGTAATTGACGGGATAAAGTTTTCAGTATGGTCTCCAACTGAAATACGTAAATATTCTGTTGCAGAGATAACTGCTCCTGAAACTTATGATGAAGATGGAATGTCTGTTCAAGGTGGACTGATGGATGGAAGACTTGGTACTCTTGAACCAGGTCAAAAATGCCTTACATGCGGAAACACAGCAGCTAGATGTCCTGGACATTTTGGTCATATTGAGCTTGCAGAACCTGTACTACATATAGCATTTATTGATAACATATACAAACTTTTACTGACTACTTGCAGATCGTGTGCCAGGCTAAAGATACCTCAAGAAGAGCTTGAAGAATATCACAAAATAATGCAAAAAGAAGCAGCGTACAGCGTAATCTCGATTAAACACATTCCTGATGAAATAATTGAAAGGGCAAAGAAAGAGAAAACATGTCCTCATTGTGGAAAATCACAATACGAGATGATATTTACAAAACCCACAATTTTCATTGAACGAACAGAGCTGGGAGAAAATAGATTACTTCCAATTACTATTCGTGAAAGATTCTCTCATATGATAGATGATGACCTGAAACTACTTGGATATGATCCAACTACTGCCAGACCTGAATGGTTTGTACTCCAAGTCTTGCCTGTACCACCTGTTACAGTACGACCCTCAATAATTTTAGAAACTGGAATTAGATCTGAAGATGATCTAACACACAAACTTGTTGATATCATCAGAGTAAATCAAAGACTGAAAGAAAGCAAGGAAGCCGGTACCCCACCTCTTATCGTACAGGATCTTGTTGATTTGTTACAATATCATGTTACAACATACTTTGATAATGAAGTATCTGGTATCCCGCAAGCTCACCACAGATCTGGCAGACCGCTCAAGACACTGACACAAAGATTGAAAGGAAAGGAAGGTAGGTTCAGAGGCTCTCTTTCTGGAAAAAGAGTAGACTTTTCCAGCAGAACCGTAATCTCCCCAGATCCAAACTTGGCGATCTCTGAAGTTGGAGTTCCAGAATCTGTTGCAACAAAGCTCACAATTCCAGAAGTTGTAACGGAATGGAATATTGAGAGACTGAAGAAACTTGTTATCAATGGTCCTGCCAAATATCCTGGCGCTAATTACATTGTAAGACCAGATGGTGTAAAGATAAGATTAGACTTTGTTGAGGACAGGGAGACGATTGCTAACAATATAGAGTTAGGATATCTTGTTGAAAGACATCTATCTGATGGAGACATTGTGATGTTCAACAGACAACCGTCATTGCATCAAATGTCTATAATGGGTCACTACGTTAGGGTCTTACCAAACAAGACTTTCAGATTACATCCTTCAGTATGTCCTCCATACAATGCAGATTTTGATGGTGATGAAATGAATCTTCATGTACCTCAAAGCGAGGAGGCAAGAGCTGAAGCCATTCTCCTAATGCGAGTGCAGGATCAAATAATCTCGCCTAGATATGGAGGCCCAATAATTGGTGCACTGCGTGACTTTATTACGGGCGCATACTTGCTGACAAAAGACGATACCACCCTTACTCCACAAGAATTTGCAAATTTGGCAATGTTAGGTGGATATGCTGGTACATTCCCAGATCCCAAGATCAAAGGAAAGGGTGGTCCACTGTATACCGGTAAACAACTATTCTCACTATTCCTACCAAAAGATTTCAACTATGTCATTACATCAAAATGGTCTAAAGGAACCAAGGGGCCAGCAAAGGATGTCGTAATTAAAAACGGTCAACTTGTAAGTGGCGTAATAGACAAGGCATCAATAGGTGCAGAAGAACCTGATAGCGTTCTACATAGAATAGCTAAAGATTATGGTTTCGAGGAAGCAAAGAATTTTCTCAATTCTATTCTAATCATATTAAAACAGTTTATCACAGGATATGGATTTAGCTATGGATATGCTGACTTGGAACTTTCAGTGAAGACCAAGGATTCCATATTGGGGGACATTCAAGAATCTTATGACAAAGTCTATGATTTCATATCACAAGCAAAGAAGGGAACATTACAGCTTAGCAGAGGGCTCTCTGCTGAAGAAGCTCTTGAAGCTTACATTGTAAATGAACTATCAAAAGCAAGAGATAGGGCAGGCAGTATGGCTGACAAATCATTTGATGAAACAAACGCAGGTAGAATTATGGCAACAACTGGAGCAAGAGGCTCTTCTCTGAATATTGGCCAGATGGCAGGTGCGTTAGGTCAACAGTCAATTCGAGGTAGAAGAATTCACAAAGGTTACAGTAACAGAGCATTACCGCATTTCAAGGAGAATGATACAAATCCTGATTCTAGAGGATTTGTAAAATCAAACTATAGAGATGGCCTGTCAACACTAGAATTCTTCTTCCATGCAATGGGTGGAAGAGAGGGTCTTGTAGACACTGCAGTAAGAACCCAGCAGAGTGGATACATGCAAAGGAGACTGATAAATGCACTAGAGCATCTCAAACTGGAATATGATCAGACAGTAAGAGATCCACATGGTCACATCATACAGTTCCTGTATGGTGAAGATGGAATTGATGTTTCAAAAAGTGATCATGGTGAGGCATTTAGAATTTCTAGATTAATCGAATCTGAAAGTATCATAGACTCTGGAAAGAAAGCAACCAAGGAAGACATTGAGGACCTTATAAAAAAATATACCAAGACATTCAATCCGCGTCTGTCTCAGACTGTTCATGATGCTCTGGCAGAATCAAAACTCAGCAGAGATGGAGCAGAGAAGGTGCTAAAGAAAGCATTGGAACTTTACGATACTGCCAAGGTTGAACCGGGACAAGCAGTTGGTGTTGTTACAGCACAATCCATAGGTGAGCCTGGTACCCAGATGACACTTAGAACCTTCCACTTTGCAGGTATTAGAGAGAGAAACGTTACACTGGGACTTCCAAGACTCATTGAACTTGTAGATGCACGAAAGAAGCCAGTCACTCCAACCATGGATATCTACTTGGAGGAACATCACAAAAAATCAAAAGAAAAGGCAATAAAGGTAGCACGAGAAATTTTGCATACTAAGATAAGCGCATTAATCACAAGTACGGAGACTGACTATTCTACAAAAATAAAACTGAATCTAAATCAAGACAGGCTAAAAGAAAGGGCTTGCACCGTTGAAGATGTTGTAATGGCATTACAGTCATCTAAGAAGAAATTTGAAATTGAGCCTAGTGGACATTCAATTACACTTACTCTTCCTGAAGAATCTGATGCTCAGACAATACTCGGTATGAGAAACAAAGTTCTTTCAGCCACAGTCAAGGGAGTAACCGATGTGGAACGTGTAACAATTGTACAGCAGGGAGATGAATGGGTTATCCAAACTTCAGGCTCAAACATTGCTAAGGTAATGGAAATTGACGGTATTGACAAGAAGAACATCAGAACAAATAATGTATTTGAGATAGCAAACACACTTGGTATAGAAGCCGCTCGCAATTCATTGATAAACGAGCTTAACTCAACTCTTGAAGATCAGGGTCTTGAAGTTGATGTTAGATATATCATGTTAGTGGCAGACTTGATGTGTTCTAGAGGATACCTGCAACAAATTGGAAGACATGGAATTGCTGGCACAAAGACCAGCGTATTAGCAAGAGCTGCATTTGAGATTACTGTTCCAACTATTGCAGAAGCTGCATTGGCAGGAGAGGTAGAAGAACTCAAAGGAGTTACCGAAAATGTCATAGTTGGAGCAAATATTCCAATTGGTACTGGTACTGTAGATCTTTACATGAAGGTGGTAGAAGATGGTTAAACTCTTAGAAAAAGCTATCAAGGACGCAGCAGAGGATGGCAAATGTTTCTTTGGAACTAAAGAAGCTTTGAGTTCTGTTAAAAACTCCAAATTGATTGTACTTTCACGTTCGATTCCATCATCGATGTCGCAAAAAATAGTTGAAGCTGCAAAGAGTGCCAAAGTGCAAACTCTAAATTATAATGGTTCATCAGTAGAACTAGGAAGACTGTGTGGTGCGCAGTTTCGAATTTCGGCAGTATCACTAAAAACTCTAAGCGATACTAATCTTAAAGCTATCATAAAAGATACAGAAACAGAGAAGCAAGCATAAATGTCTTGTTTTTCTCAAACCGTCCATCAAGATTTAAATGTCCCCCCAAGAGATCGAGTTTAAAAAAGATATGACTGAGACAATCAAACTAACAACAGATCAAATAAAACTAATGTCGCTTTTTCAAAATGTGACTGGTGCAACAGCAAGGGACTGCATCGAGGATGAAAAACAAGACAGAGTAATTTTTGTAGTAAATCAAGGCAAGATGGGTCTTGCAATCGGAAAAGGAGGCTCTACGATAAAAAACCTGCAAAATGTAGTGAAAAGAAATGTTGAACTAGTTGAATATTCTGAAGATCCTGTAGAGTTTTTAAAAAACATGTTAAATCCCAAATTAATATCTGAAGTTAAGCTAAACAAAAGATTGGATGGTTCTCTTCAAGCAATTGTTCTTGTTGATGCAAAGAAGAAAGGCATAGTTGTAGGAAGAGAAGGCAGGAATGCTGAAAAGGCAAGGTTGCTTGCAAAAAGATACTTTCAAATCTCAAGCGTGCTAATACAAAGTCCTGAAAAAATAATGGAGTAATGAATAATGGCAAAATCACCCCTTGGTCTATTTGCAGGAAGAGTTCTTAGGGATAAAAGAAAGAGACAAAGATGGTCTATTGGAACTTACAAGAGAAGACAACTCGGGCTGGATAAAAAAGCAAGCCCCCTTGGAGGAGCACCTCAAGCCCGTGGTATTGTACTAGAAAAAGTAGGAATTGAAGCAAAACAACCCAACTCTGCTGTGAGAAAATGTGTCCGTGTTCAACTCATAAAGAACGGCAAGACTGTAACTGCATTTCTACCAAAAGACGGTGCGCTAAATTTCGTTGATGAGCACGATGAGGTGCACGTAGAAGGAATGGGCGCATCTATGGGTGGAGCAATGGGAGACATTCCTGGAGTGCGATGGAAAGTATTCAAGGTAAACGGAACTTCGCTCAAAGAACTAGTTTACGGTAAGAAAGAAAAACCGAGAAGATAGAAATGACTGAAACACAAAATCTTTTGCTTTTTAGAAAATGGGATACCTCAAAAATTGAGATTAAAGATCCGGGCCTGAAAAATGTCATCTCGCTAAAAAAAGAGATAATTCCTATATCCTTTGGCCGTTCAGCACTGAAACGATTTAACAAAGCCGAAGTAAACATAACTGAAAGACTTGTAAACAAGCTATCTCATTTTGGAAAAAAGTATGCAAAGAACACTGGCAGAATGGGAGGAAAAAAGATTCACGCCATAAATACGGTCAAGACGGCATTTGAGATCATGCATCTTAAAACAGGAAAGAATCCTGTTGAAGTTTTGATAAGAGCAGTAGAACATTCAGCTCCCAACGAGGACACTACAAGAATAGTTTATGGCGGAACTGTATACCATGTTTCAGTAGATGTTGCTCCTCTCAGAAGGATTGATCTTGCTCTTAGATTCATAGCAGAGGGAGTAAGGGATGCAACATTTTCAAATCCTAAAGCAATAGAGGAGAACCTTGCAGAGCACTTGATACTTGCTGCTGCAAATGACATGAATGCACCCTCTGTTAAGAAGAAAAATGAGCTAGAAAGAATCGCGATGGCCTCCAGATAGGGGAATTTTAAAAAAATAAGATAGCCCGAGGCAGATTCGAACTGCCGTCTCCAGGTGTCCTCTCATAAGATCCAGAGCCTGGAATCCCTAGCCCAAAAATTGTTTGGCCACTAGACTATCGGGCTACCAAAACGAGTGGTATAAGTTGAGAATATAATTATTGTGTAGAACCCGACATTATTGGAACAAAGTGGGGTCCGGAAAATCAGCAGCAAATTATAATTTGTGGATGTGAAATCATCTTCTTCTATAGATGTGGCGTGCCATGACTATTCCTACTCCAGCAAATATTCCAATTAAAATCATGAAAGGTAACAAAAGGTAGATCATATTGGTAATTTGAAATTGTGGCGATGAGACAAAGACTGTAAATCTTGATACGTTTATTATGTTTAGAGTGTCAATTCTCAAAAAAATTCCATAAGTGCCACCGCTTGTAAAAGTATAATTTTGAGAAAAATCGCCGTCTTTTACAGGTTTGCTATCAAATTTATGAGTAATGGTATATGAAGATGAATCTGTACCCTGGTAAATAACCGTGACTGTTTCTGTAAAGTCCTTAAGATGTTTTCCGGTTTGCAAATTTTGTACGCTAAAGTTCATAATAGAGTTTTTACCAACAATGGGAGTTTTTGGATTTGTGTCAAATTGAATCAAGATGTTATCTTTTTGATTTTTCCATTCTTGAACGTTATATCCATAAAGGTGTCCATATGATGGCAAATTAGGCAGGAAGAAAATACTGGAAAGGAGCATCAATTTTACTACCTTCAAAAAATAGCAAGTATATTCCTTCAATTTGAAGTATATGCGGTAACCATACCTTATAACGCATTACTCCTGTTTTCATTTTAAAACTTATCAGATGAGAATGTGTATATGATATTTAAGTAGTTGATATCAATCAGAACTGATGAAAAGACTGGATTCGGTTTTGGTAGCATGTATTTGTTTTTTGTCTATCATTACAGTATACAGTGCAAGTGCTGAGCCGTCAGGCTCAGACTCGATTTTTAACAAACTTTTTGGTGGATTAAATTGGCAGCCTGACGCACTGAACTCTGAATCCGAGGTTATTGGAAATTATCAAGTGGTTATTGCAACAGATCCGCTGACACCACAAGTAAACCAAACAACACACCTTGAGTTCAAGGTTTTCAACTATAATCAGGGAACTTATGGAGAAAATTCAAACTATGCTGAAATAGGCGTAAATCACTTTATCATGGGAGTTCGAGTTTTTTATAACGGTGAACTTGTACATGAAATCATTCCACAATCACATAAAGGAAGCTCATGGGGTATTGACTATGTATTTCACAAGTCAGGAAATCATGTGCTAAAAGTTGACTTGTATGATATGGATAAGAACAATCAAGTTGTAACTTACATCTTTAATATTCCGGTAAATACGATTTTTGGGCCCATTTTTCCATACATCTTAATCGCAGCATCGGTGGCATTGACTGCTACCATACTTTGGATCAAATTCGTTATGATGAAGAAGAAAGTACCAACCAGATAATAGAAAGAAGATTATGATTTTTCCCAGCAAATTCAGTAATCGCTAATCTGCTTTTTGAGTCATAATTTTTCCCCTTATGAGAGAAAGCAGAGTTGCACAAACCAGCAACAAGGCAGAGACCTCAAATGCAAAACTCTGACCCGCGAGATATCCAGTTGCATAGTGCTGGGAAAGCGTACCTGTGAAGCTTCCCAAGAAAAGGCTGTATACTAATGATACTGGCATAACACTAGTGGCTGCAGTAAGTGAAAGAGCGAAGCTCATTATCATACCGGTATTTCTAAAGGTATTCATAATTCCAGAAACTGCTCCGTATCCGTCGTGTGATGCAGACGACATTATGGCACTGGTATTGGCAGGCCAAAATAGCCCGGCACCTATTCCATAAAATGCCTCCATGATTCCAACGTACAATAAAGGAGTAGACAAACTCAATCTGCTCAATAGAACAAGTACGACTGCCTGAACTGCAAGCCCGCTTGATGCAACCACCCTTGTACCTATCCTATCAGAAAGCATACCGCCAAACGGACCCATTATCGCAGAGGCTACTGCCATAGGAATAATAAGATACGCTGCGTCAAGCACCGACAAACCGTATATTCCTTCAAAATAGAATATCAAAAGAAAATTGATGCTAAAAAGAGCAAGTGATTGGATTAATGCTACCGCAATAGAAAGTGTAAATCCTCTATTTTTTGAGAATAAGGATAGATCTATTATTGGATCTTTACTATACCTACTCTCCCAAATAAGAAAGAAAATAAGGAAACATGGAACCAGTGAAAATGAAATAACTGTAATATCACTGGTCCAGGAATAAAGGAGTCCACATGTAACCCCCAGCTGTAAAAAAAATAGTGATATGGTAAAGGCAAGCGCGGCTGGTATATCCAACGATTGTTTCCTTCTCTCTTTCTCCTTTGATAGATGCGTCATACCTTCAGCTAATTTTCGACTATCTGTCTCTGTATGTTCTTTTAGGGTTCTGTAAGCCCATACGGTTCCAAAGATTCCTATAGGAACATTGATCAGGAAGATCAATCTCCAACTTGTATGTGAAATAATAATGCCGCCAAGTATTATTCCAAGTAGTGCACCAATACCCCAAACAATTGCATTTGCTCCAAATGCCTTGCCTCTCTCATTTTCAGAAAATGACTCGGAAATTATTGCAAAAGAGTTAGCTGTCAGCATAGCTGCACCGACGCCTTGTATCACCCTGTAGATAACTAGGGCCAGTCCAGTTCCTGCAAGTCCAGAGAGCGCAGAACCTATAGTAAACACCACAAAACCAATATTATACATCCTCTTCCTACCGCGAATATCACCAATGCGTCCCAAAGTGAGTACAAGGGACGTGTTTACTAGGAGATACGCCAGAATCACCCACACTATTGTGATGTAATCAGTATGAAGATTCTCAGCAATTGGTAAGAGTGCTAACAGCACTATTGTAGTGTCCGCAGCAGACATCAGCGCACCTACGGAAGTGACAGAGAAGGCCTTCCACTTGTACTCCACTTGAGTAATGGAACGTAGACGTTCAAACATTTTCATTTGCGTGCATGAGTTCCTTTTTTGTCTGTTTTATTATACGCACATTGTTTACTCGTCAACATTTCATTTAACAATCAGCCGAAAATATCAAGCCTGAGAATCATTCAAACCGTTATATGTTAAGATTGCATGATACTATCCGAAAACATATGGAAGATACACATGAATCGTGTAGAATGGAAGGTGGTGCAAGATGTGGCTGCGGGTCAATGTCATCTCACGAACACTGCGGTTGCAGTCAGATGTCATCTCACGAACACTGCGGTTGCAGTGATGGCCATCATTCGCATTCTATGACAAGGATGTACAAGCATGCATACATGGAAGCATTGTATCAAGCCCAAGTGGAACGCCTCAGAAAACGAATAGATGCCAAATTTGGGCCAACGCTTGACAAAGTGGCAGATGTTGTAGCCGAGTCATTTGAAAAGATGTGGCAATCCAAGATGACAAAAATTGAAGCAAGACAAGAATTGGAAGCCAAACTTAGAAAGATTCTTTCTGAAACGACTAGAACTTGAAATGATCTTCCCCTGTCTTTTTTTAAACAGACATGTATAAAGAAATCAAGTATTACAGAGATCGAGTCTGCAAGTTCAGGATCATTTTCTATTGAATCTTTTCTAAAAAAGGCATGATCGATAACGTGAAACATCCTATTCTTTCAACTATTGTGATTTTGTTATTCTTCACTCTTCCTTTTTCTATTCAAGATGCAAAAGCAACAAATTACAACTTGAAGGATCACGCCTCATGTGTGGAACTGACAGGTACTTGGAAACCTATCCCTCTTACACGTGCAATAGATGGATTACATCTTGGCGGTGGTGATAAACTGTTGATTGATTCTGGCGTACATCTAGAAAACATAGGTGTTATCACCAACAATGGCGGAACCATATATGACTACGGCAGTATTTTTGAGGGTCTTGTGCCTTATGGCAACCAAGTAAAAAATATTTGTCATGTGTGGCCATCCATCATCTCATTGTCCCCTTCACCATTGAAACAAACGGGGCACAGGTACAATCCCCACTAAAGCAATTCGAGTCTGGAATTACTGCAAAAGATGTAAAGTGTAATGATGGCTTTCAATTGATGATAAAAAATGATAACGGTGAACCTGCATGCGTCAAACCAGAATCTGTAAATAAATTAGTTAATCGTGGGTGGGGCAGTCTCTACACGAGCTTTCAATATCATAAACCCGACAAATTAAAATAAAAAACTGGGAAAACAAACTCTAAGGCTTCAATTCTATAAGACTATCGTCACATCAAAAATATGGCATACACTTGGTACGCCAAGACTCAAAGGAAAAAGAAGGGTATCACACAAGTTTCAGTTTTTTCTATTATCTCTCACCGAGTAAAATTTATACCATTAGTAGAAAATCTAAATATTTCAAAGTATATTCGTTGGTTGATGAAGGTATATGGAACGTGTACGGCATGCTAGTTTGAAGCCTCTGGTGATACGCTTGAACAGCTTAATGTCAAGTTCAAACACCACTTTATCGTGATAGGTCACCAGTCATACTTTCACAAAGAAGGTACTGTGGAGAAGCTAAGAAAGATCTCCTAATTTTTTCATTCATTTACAGTATATACGAAATGTAATGTCATATTAAGAGAGGTTGATTGTTAGTTGGTATGTTACAGAATCAAAAAACATTCCAGTTAGCATCAGGCCTGCAAATTTGTCGTATTATAAACGGCATGTGGCAGGTAGCAGGAGGTCATGGTCAAATAAATCCAGAATCTGTCATCTCTGAGATGTTCTTGTATCATGATTCTGGTTTTACAACGTGGGATATGGCAGACATCTACGGTCCTGCAGAAGAATATCTTGGTGAATTTAGAAGAAGACTTGCAAAGAATAAAGGTGACACAGAGCTTGATAACATGCAAGCATTAACAAAATTTGTTCCAAATCCAGGACCCATGACTAGAACCATCGTGGAACATCACATAGACAAGTCAATTCGTAGGATGAATGTAGGAACAATCGATGTCGTACAATTTCACTGGTGGGACTATAATGACACAAGATATCTTGATGCATTACACCATCTCTCAAAGATTAGAGACGAGGGGAAAATCAGGCATCTTGCGTTGACAAATTTTGATACAGAAAGGATTGAGATTATGGTAGAAAATGGATTCAAACTAGTGTCAAATCAAGTACAATATTCTATAATAGACAGTAGACCTGAAGTCAAGATGGCTGAATTTTGCCAAAAACATGGAATCAAGTTATTGACATATGGAACTCTGCTTGGTGGACTCTTGTCTGAAAAATATCTAGGCAAGCCAGAACCAGGAAGATCTCAACTTGATACGCCAAGTATGCAAAAATACAAAAACATGATTGATGCATGGGGGAATTGGAATCTGTTTCAAGAGTTACTTGGTGTACTTGGTGGTATAGCAAAGAAACATCATGTCAGTATTGCAAATGTTGCTACAAGATATATCTTGAATAAACCTATGGTAGCAGGCGTAATAATTGGTGCAAGACTAGGTATTGCAGAACACAAATCAGATAATATGAGAGTGTTTGAATTGGAACTAGATAACGATGATAATGATGCCATAAAATTGATAACATCAAGATCTGAGGATCTGTTTGTAAAAATTGGAGATTGTGGAGACGAATATCGGTAAATGATAAAACAGAAATTAAAATGTAATGCAGCCCAGAATTTAATATTGAGCCGAATTATTTTTTGCGTATAGAATCAAGACGTAAAAATATAGGATTTAGATATCTGCTGGAACCTACCACAACGGCGCTTACACCAGTGCCAACAAGTATTCCACCTATCGCATCAAGTGGATAGTGATTGCCTACATAAATTCTTGAATAAATTACCAAGAATGCTTCAACTACAAGCATCAACGATACTATGATCTGTCTTCTTTGGTTGAATCTGGCAAGCATGATGAATGCACCAGCAGAAACAATTACTGCATGACCTGAGGGAAAAGATGAGTCAGACTCTTCCTTTACCAATAGATTATCATGTGATAGTGGCATGGGTCTTGGTCTGTTAATCTCATCTTTTAGGGCTGTTCCAAGTGGTATCAATATGATAAACACTATGAAAAGTAGGGCTGCCGCTCTTCGGCCTTCCTTTCCACCAAGTACAAAAAGCAATGCAGTTGTTGCTATCCATACAGCCTCTCTACCGTATTTTGTAATATTAATCATTATCTGATTGATAATTTTACCATGTGGGTTGTTTATCACTAAAAATACCGAATAATCCCATTTTGTAATCTGTACATTGTCATATACTATCAATGAAGCAAGAATCGCAAATCCTGCAAATAATGCCAAGCCTGCAATGTAATACTTCACAAGTATCATCTGAAATGAGGCTATAAAATCTAATAAAAAATGTAAGTTTAGAGTTTTGAAGCAAAAATGTGTTTGCGTACAGATATCGTATTTTTCATGTCAAAAAACTCACTAACTTGCTCCTAAACTTCAAAATTATAACATTTGCCAAAAAATATCTTGGGACTTTTTAGATATTTTGTTTTCGACTTTACTCTTGTAAAGAAGATCTACAGTAAACATGAAAATCTACAATGTATTGCAGATTGCTAATTATTTTGTACTAGCTTCACGTACCGCCATCGAATAATCACAATTTGCTCCAAGTCTCATGTATGGAATTAGTCTATAGTGGATAGAATATAGCTCACTTTCCTTATACAATATTCCCTTTAACAAAAGCGAGACAAATCCCCCAGCTATGCGAGATGCTGGTATGTTTAGTTCCTTGCATACCTCATCCCGCTTTTTCTTGTATTGTTCTAAAGTAAAACTAACACTATTTATCTCCAGAATCAGCGGCCACATAACTCTCTCCCACACTAATCTTCTGTTCTGTGTCGCAGAAGCATATTTTCCCTTCTGACTTAACATTGATAACGTTCAAAAGTCTATTCTTAATTTATTGGTTGATGCAACATAGAATTGAAGAAGCCCTAGAATTGTTATCTCACGACTGGAAGATTGAACCAATAATTCATGACTTTATTTTGGGTAAAAAAAGTGATGCATCTGATTTTCAGATAAAAATAAACGATGTGATATTTCACATACCATATCTGTCTGCAGATGGCGGATATGTACTTTGGAAATGTTATTGGCCTGAATGTCATAATTGTTGTAATAGGCAGGGGAGATTGCCACTGACCTCAAATGACTTGATAACAATAAGCAAGAATATGAAATACAGTAAGGTTTCCAATTTTATAAAAAATGAAACCAATGTATCCACATGGGAGGAAAAAAGTCCTACTGGCAATCCAGTTATAATGACCATGATTAATCTCAAACGAAAAAGTGATGAAACCGAAGCAGAAGATGGCACTTATATCAAGTGTAGGTTTCTAGATCAAAAAGGCTATTGTGGCTTGCATCCATCAAGACCAGGCGTATGCTATCTGTATCCCTTTTCATCATGGCTTGAAAATGAAAAAGGCAGAGCAAGAGTACACGCGACATTTCAATTTACTGGTGACTGTCCTGGATTCTATTTTGCAAAATCTATTGATGACATGCAAGACATCCTTGTGGAATATTCTAAGATTATCTATGATTATACAATGATCTCAAACAGAACTACTCGTGAGAATCTCGGTTATGTAAGTATGGGATTTTAGGCTCGTGCTACCTTCATCATGTCGGCTATTTTGATTTCCATTCCAAACCGCCATTCATTTTTCTTCATGTATCTGTAGATTGATATGAGATCTGAAAAATTTTTTATCATGCCAAACTTGTTATCCATCTTACTTCTGACAAAAGACAATACTCTGGAATATATTGAAAATTTTTCGAGTACCTTCTGACGATACTTTTCATTATTGCCAATATTTTCAACAAATATGTCCGCACATGTCATGCTGGGAATGATTCCTTCCCCAAGTAGAGGATATACAGTTCCTATGGATTCTCCAACTCCAACTACCTTGCCATGATAAAATGGCTCACACATATCAGGTGTGGCAAGTCGAATGGGTCTTCCCACTGTCTTTATGATTCTACCGCCATGTTTCTTTAGGAATGCGTTAGTTTCCTCAATATGATTCCTATTTTTATCGCCCGCGCCTATATGTGCAATATTTTCTCCCAATGGGAAATACCAAAAATAGCCGCTCATAGATGAAAAAGGCTTGAGATAAAAGTCATCAAAAGGAACCCCGTTCTCATACTGGACCTTATATTGGAAAGTTGGCAAATGGAAATCACGAGAAAGTCTTGGGAGGTAAGATCTGTGGAATCCTGTAGAATCTATTATTATGTCAAACTCTGATTCCAAATCTACAATCTTTGGTGCGCTACCATAATGAATCTTACAACCCTTTGACATATCTTTTATCAAACCGATTTTGTTGTATGTACACAACCCCATCAGTTTGATAGTAAATCTCTCGGAATTCATACTGACGTACATCTTTTTTCCATCATGTATGAGATAATCATCAAAATCAAGATTGCATTTTTTTGCAAACTCTTCCATTGGACCTTTTGTAGTACCCCACGCACATATGGAATCATGATTTTCTTCTGTAGATCTTTCAAAACCTACCACTTCATGTTGATTCTTCAATCTTGCAAGAAGATAGGCACCTGCAACTCCTATGCCAACTACAGCTATTTTCAAACGAGCTTATACCTAGAATTACCTAATAAAAAGATGTGGCCGCAGAAAATCAATCATTCTATTAGTATGGCAGGCTTGTATGGTCTTGCAGTCTTCGACTTGTTTTTTGGATCGTACTTGTTTTGATCAGATTCCGAAAAAACTTGAAGGCCTATTCCATATTCCCTTTTTATCAATGATTCTAATTCAAATAATACCTTCATCTCATCAACAAAACCTACTTTATTTTTGGAGTCTCTTTCATCTTGAGTATCAGATAAAATATCATTAACTGTCTTCTTGACAAAATCAGGATCTTTTTTTATCTCTTCTGTTTCTTTATCTGATATGAGCAATTTTATCAAGTTGCCTATATTGATATCACCGCCTGTAACCCTCTCTAGGATTTTTTGATAAGCCTTCACTTTCCATGTAGCAGCTGTGTATACGGTAATTTTTTTTGGATTCATTTTTGTTACTTTGATTATGTTTTTGATATCATCCAATGTTGTACTAAGAAGAGTCTCAGATTGTATCGAAAGTAAATCAATTTTTGCTTCATCTGGAGTTGGCCAGGAAGATTTTGATGCCAATGACGGATTTCCAAGTTTGGACCACATCTCTTCTGAAATATATGGAGCAAAAGGTGACATCATTGTAACCCTTGCAGAAAATATATCGTGCATAATTCCTAAATTATCTGTCCTATTTTTTGCCTCGATCCGCCTGATATACCATTGTAAATCTGATTCAAACTCATATAAGATATGATGAAGAGCTTCCCTTAATCTCATTTTTTGAATAGAAAAGGTTGCCTTGTAAATTAACTGTTGTAAACGGCTTTGAATCCACTTGTCTTCTTGCATCAAGACCGTATATCTGGTAGTCTTGTATTTGGTACACTCATCAAGCATGTTTTCTAGCTTGTTTTTGATACCTCGTACTGCTTCTTGGTTGAAATCTGCATCTTGCAATAGCTCTGCAGAAATTAAGATTGCAAGTCTAATCGAGTCCGCACCGTGTATTTTGATGGCATCCCTAAGCGGTATTATATTTCCCATTGATTTTGACATCTTCTTACCATCCATCAAGACTGAACCATTGACCACTATCTCTTCAGGCCAATACTTTTTCGGAAATATTGCCAGATGATTAAAAATAAAAAATGTTAGGTGGTTTGGTACAAGATCCCTGCCTGAATGTCTTGCATTGACTGGATAGTAATATTGGAATTCTTTTTTTATGTTCTCTAATATCTGAGGAATTATTTCCGAATCTGACGCAATTTTTTTCAAATCACCTTTATCAAAAAATACATAGTCGAAAAATGAGTCTGATATGTACTCTGCGTTTATTTGTCCTGCGTTGACATATTTTGCTATGATGTAGTAAGCCATGTAAATGACAGAATCTGACAAACTTTCTATTATCCAATTTTTATCCCAAGGTAACTTGGTTCCAAGACCGTGTTGCCTGGCGCAAGCCCTCTCTTTTAGCCAGTCCACCACATGATTGAATTCATTTCTGATCTCTTCTGGAAGTATCTTCATCTCATTTATCCAAGAATGGACCTTTGCCTTCCACTCTGGGTTTGAATAATTAAGAAACCACTGATTATCCAAAAGCTTGACTACGCATTCAGCACCGCATCTACATCTTACAGGACTTTCATTTAGTTCATACAAGATGTCTGCACTGCCACTCTCAAGAACCCATTTCCTGACATCTTCCTTTGCATCAGTAACTGCTTTTCGAGCAAATTTGCCTGTGTTTTGTTTGAGTTTACCACCGTAGAATTCTTTTGCATAAAGCTCCTTTGTAGCCTCTTCTAACTTTGGACTATTCTGATCATCTATGCCAAATTTCTCAATTATGTCTCTTGCTGGAATGTCACCATATCCTTCTGTCTCAATTATGGAAATGGGTTTGATTTCTGAAATGAAAGGTAAATTGGTATATTTTGCTGCGTTTTTCTTCAGATCTTCTAATGCCTGATAATCAAACGGAGCGTGAGCAGGTACCGACATTACAATACCTGTACCATCATCGCTTTTTACAAACGTGGCAGGTAATATGAACACCTCATCACCTCTTTCTGGAACCTTGACCTTTTTGCCTACCAGTTCAGCACCTGTTATGTTTCCAGTTCTTGTCACCTTTTTATTTAGAAATCTTAATTTTGTTGCACATTCTGAGCTAATTATCCATTCTTCATTGTCGACTTTTGCAATTTCATAGTCGGCATCCGGCTTTACCCAAAGATTAGTCACACCAAATATTGTTTCTGGGCGTAAAGTGGCAGCTGGCAAAACATAGTTATCATATCTGAATTTGATAACGGTGTATTCGGTAAAGCTTGGTTCAACATCTCCCAAAGTGTCATGCTGAGAAACAGGATTCTGATCTTTCGGACACCATCCCACTGGATGTGTTCCTTGAATCACAAGCCCATATTCCCTTAATTTTTTAAACTGCCACTCTATGAATTTGTTGTAAAAGGGATCTATGGTAGTGAATTCACGCCTCCAATCTATTGAATATCCCATCTCTATCATGCCGTTTTTAATTTCTTGATGAAAATAATCTGCAATTTTTACGGGCTCTGAGAACTCTCTTATTTTTTCATCGGGAACTTTGTATAATGTTCGAAATGCTTCGATGATCTCTTTGTCATTTTCTTGTACTCTTCTGGACATGCCAAGAATTGGAGTTCCAGTGTAATGGAAGCCCATTGGAAATAGCACATTATATCCTGACATTCGCATGAATCTTGCATGGACATCAGCCAACGTATACGTTCTACCATGTCCTATATGCTGTGGTGAATTAGGATAAGGATAAGCCACTGTTACAAAGAATTTCTTTCTTTCATCAGGATCACTTTCAAATTGTTTTTCTGCGTGCCATTTTTGTCTCCATTTCTCCTCTATTGATATCCAATCCATTGTTTTGTCACTTTCCAAGAATAGATTGTTCAGCAACAAGAAGTGCGTCTTTTATCTTGAGCATATTTTTTCCTCCCCCCTGTCCAAACGTATCTTTTCCACCGCCTGAACCACCTAATACTTTGGCTACATCTTTGACTAAATCACCAGCTTTCTTGGTATTTACGGCATCCGCACCAGAGAATGCTACTATGCGAATTGAACTATTTTTTATGATCAGGGCACAATAGATGAGAGATTTATCAAGATTGACTGCTTGTTCACCTACTGCTATGTGATATTCATCATCAAGCTCTTCTTCAACTGTGATAAACAGCCTTACTTTTCCAAGATTTTTTGCTTGAGCGATTGCAGTCTTTGCAGATGACTCTGATGTTCTTTTTATGATCTGTTTGACTCTTTTTTTTGCATCCTCGCCATCTTTGACAACATGTTCAAACGATTCTAGAACTTTTTCTTTACTTGAACCAAGAGATTTTACAATCTGTGATATTTTCTTGTCCTGACTCTGTGTATATTTGAGTGCGGCTTCCCCTGCAACAAATTCTAATCTTACAACTCCATCCTGAATTCGTTCTGCTTTTGTAATCTTGATTAGGCCTAACTCACCTGTTTTATTTACATGGGTTCCACCACACGCTTCAACGTCAAGACCTTCGATGTTCACAATTCTAACTAATTTTACCGGCACAACTCCACCTTGATATATTCTAAATCCATATTTCTGTTCTGCTTCTCCACGTTCAAATTCATTGATAAAAATTGGTATGTTTTTTCGAATCGTAATATTTGCAAGGTCTTCTATCTTCATTATTTCCTCTTCTGTAAGACTTGAATGATGAGTAATGTCAAGTCTAGCGTAATCTTGTTCCTTAAATGCTGAATGTTGCCAAATCCAAGAACCCAAAATGTTTCTTGCAGATGCGTTAATAACATGCGTGCTAGTATGATGTCGCGTTATACCATAACGCCTTGCAAAATCTATCTTACATTCTACCATATCACCCACTTGTGGAGATCCTCCCAGTGTTTCATGAATTACGACATTGCCATGTTTGCTTACGTCAACAACATCATAATTTCCAATCTTACCGTGATCTGGTTCTTGACCCCCACCTCTTGGATAAAATGATGTTTTATCGAGTATGGTATACTTTCCATTTATCACTTTGAGTACTTTGGCCTCAAATTCGTGTGGGTCCTCTTTATAATATAACAAATTCGTATCTGGAATTTTATCCAAATCTAATTGTTCTACTTTTTCAGTTTTTTCTGATTGATGCAGGTCAGATAATCTTTCGTAAAATGTAGGTGGAATCTCTGAAATGATTTGAGTTTCTTTTAGAAAATCAGGTGTTATACCATCTGACTCATATAGTCGAATCAAATCGTCTACAGCTAATTTCTTATTTTGTGATTTCAACACGTTTGCAATGTTTATCATTCTAACTCGTGATTCCTTATAACGACCCTTTTCAATCCCGATTATTGTTTTGACATCCTTTCTAGTTTCTTCAAGCTCATTGTATGTCGATTTTAGGTAATCTGCATGAAGGTCGATTAGATCATCGAGGTTGAAATCCCAACCAAATCTATCCATTGTTGCTAGAGTACGCCTCAATAGAATTCTTAAATTGTATCCTCCACCGACATTACTTGGCAGCGCTCCGTCTGAGATGGCAAATATTAGAGTTCTTAGATGATCTGCAATAAGGTATATTCCCTCTAGTGGGGAAATCATTTTGCCCATCTTCACATTATCGATTCCTACCGATGCGGCAGCGTTTTTTCTTGCTACTGATATGTCAACAGACTCGGATAATGTCTTGGCAATAGCTCTGAAATACTTTGATATGGTATCAGAGTCGGTATCTACGCCTGTCTTTT
The DNA here is from genome assembly GCA_027315065.1 of Nitrososphaerota archaeon. GTDB lineage: Archaea > Thermoproteota > Nitrososphaeria > Nitrososphaerales > Nitrosopumilaceae > Nitrosotalea. The sequence goes on from DAHUYT010000024.1 coordinate 23,365, forward strand.
CTATCATGTATTTTGTTATGGGCCCAAAACAACAATCATAAGCAGTTGGGGTTCCCATTGTAATCCACGCAAATCGTTCAAGACCTGCCCCCATATCTATAATTTTTTGGTCCAACACCGAATAGTTTTCCAAATCGCCTTGAAATTCAGTAAACACTGCATTACCAAGCTCTAGTCCTCGTACAAAATACTCTAATGATGATCCAAAAGAGCCTCCTCCTGCCCACACATCTTCGACAAAAACTATCTCTTCTTTGTTAATTCCAAATTTATCAGTGAGTAGTCTGAAATCAAGTTCAACACATTTGTCTTTCCAATAACCTTGTGAGTTTGGTATGCTGTGTTGGCCAATCATGCAAAAACTCGAAAAGTGTCTACCTGTTACTCCAACGTTTTCTATATCTTTGAATCTAAGACATGTCTGCGGTACAACCAAGGGATTTGCTGGAAATTCAAATACTACTTTAGAACCCATTACTCTTTGAAAATCAACTATTGATGCAATTGTAAAATAAAGATCATCTCTCCATCTGCATACTACTGGATATCTACTCACCGACTTATGTCCATTACTTACGAAAAAAGACTCTACCTCTTTCCAAGCTTGTGTATAATCAAATCTCTTCCTAGTGGGGGGATCCCCTATGAAGGAATATCTATTTTCTATATGATCCGGGCAAAGATCCTGTCCTTCATCTAACACCCAGAAATATCGTCCACACTTGGAGCAAGATTTTCTCTTGAATCCTTCTTTTTCAAAAAGAGATACCTTGTAATACCTGTTAGGGTCTGATGAAAACTTGGCAAGAATCTGACCCTTATCCATTTTACAAGTTTTTGTTCTGATGGATATTAAGCATTCCTGAAACAACACATTAAATATGATCTTTTTTGAGAATTTATTATGTTCGTCTTTGAAAAGAAGGGCTGGAAAGAGGGAGACTATGTTTTTGCCTCTAAGCAAAATGGCGATTATAAAGACATCATAATAGGTATCGTGACAGGAATAGAGGATTCCAAAATAGGGGTAAATGGAATTATAATAAATCCAGTCGGCTTGAAAAACAAGGTCTCTCAAGGAAAGGCCGGACCACAATCAGAACAGATATTGAAAAATCCAACCTCAAAAGAAGCAATTTTTGCCTTAATTTACAGAGTAGAACATGATAACTTTACGGGGATTTTTGATGTAAGTATTGACTATGTGGAGAAATTACACAAAAACATTTACAACGTTATCATGGGGTGGATCAGAGAATCAATTCCAGAATTGATAAGCAATGTACTTTCTTTGCCTGACGGACCTGATAAGGATCAGGCAAAAAGGGTTTTGAAGCAAAGAATGGATACACTGTATGATAAAGAACTCAAGAGATACATGTATTCTATTTGCAGAAGTCTTAAGATCCTCAATTAGATAATCGATCACACTATTTTTTGCAAGAAATCTCCATAGTTTTATATTATGGCTCTTGCAAATTTCGTTTACAATGGAATATGTATATGCTGCACTGCTTTTACACAAGGAGAAGAAGGAGATTAATGAGGCAAATATATCTAGTATAATCAAGGCCTCAGGAGCTACAGTAAATGAAGCTCAAGTAAAAGCACTGGTATCAGCATTAGCTGATGTGAACATTGAAGAGGCAATAAAAGCCGCACCAGTTGCAGTGGCAGTGGCTGCAGCACCAGCAAGTGGTACAAAAGAAGACAAGAAAGAGGCTGAGGTACCTTCTGCAAAGACTGAAGAGCAGGCAATGGAAGGCCTTTCAGCACTGTTCGGTTAAATCTGTTATTTCTATTTCCTTTTTTGTAGTTCTCTAAAGATTATTTACTATCTTATCTAACCACTTGTAATTTGATAGATCTCTCATTACCTGCCCAGACTACAATTCTTGCCTTGGATCTTTTCGGAACAATGGCTTTTGCTGTTACCGGTGCATTCAAGGCAATTGAACGCAAATCTGACATTGTTGGTATAATCATTCTTGCAACAATAACTGGTGTAGCCGGAGGGACTATAAGAGATATAATGATGGGGCATTTCCCACCTCGCTCTATATCTGATCCTTACTACGTAATCATAACAGTAACAACTGGTTTTATCATGTTCTTTCTATATCCAAAAATGCAAAAACATTGGAATCTGTTTTTAAAATTTGATGCAATAGGACTTGGCGTTTTTACTGCTATTGGTGCAACATTTGCATATGAAACCTATGGTATGAATTTTCTTGCTATGTCTATGGCAGGTATGGTGACTGCTGTTGGAGGCGGAATCTTGCGAGATATGTTCGTAAATGAGATGCCTATGGTATTTGTAAAAGAACTCTATGCATCTGCAAGTTTCTTGGGAGTTTTGGTTTTCTATATTGCACTCAGTATTGATTCTAATCTGGAAATTGCGACAGTGGCATCTATTGTGATTACAACTGTGCTCAGGCTTGTAGCCATGAAATACAACTGGAATTTACCAAAGGCACGTGAAAAGTAAATTTCTTTACTGTGGCGTGTAATTCTTTAACTTGCCTGTCACTGCAGATGCTTGTGCATGAGCTTTCTGAAGTGTCTGTTTCTTTGTTTCTTCAGTCAGATAACCTGATCCAATGGCAAGTGATCTGGCATGTTGTGCGGCACTTGCAAGAATTGCATTAACATTTTCCTTTGTAACATAGCCTATCTTGATAGATAGCGACATTGCCTCTTGATGTGCTTTTGCAAATAATTCCCTGTATTTTTCTACGTCAATGAATAACTCTTCTTGATTGTATACTGTATTTTCCTCCATTGCTGCGTTTAGAATAATTCCTGCCTCGACAGGTTTGACATCAAGTTTACTAAGAAGGGTTGCAAGTTTTGTAGAAATTATATCACCTTTCTTTGCAGCAGTAGAATCTTTGGTTATCCATACTGTTCCTTGATCAATCTTTGTAGAAACTCCCGCCTCCTTAAAATCAGTAAGGATTGGGCCTGGAGTTATTCCTGTATTACCTGCCTTTATTATGACATCTATGCTAGCTTTGTCTCCGCCTCTAGCTGCTAACATTATCTTGTTTTTTCCAAGTAGAATGTTTAGTTTGTGAGGACTCATGTTTGTAAACATTAAGACACATTGGCCGACTAGCTTGTCAACCAATTTTTCAATTGCGGGTATTTTCAGAGAATCAAGTGCTTTTTGGGCTACCTTGTCTTTGATACTGATAATCTCAACTTGGTTTTTGAATTTCTTTCTTAATGGTAATAATTGGGAAGATCTAACCTTTTCCATTCGTACCAGTGCAATCACTTTGTATTTCTTTGGTAGTTCCTGAACCTGCTGATACATCTGTGTCTTCTTTTGAGGGTATTTTGTTCTATTCTGGTGCATTTTACTTTGTTTCCGCCTGTGGTTTGATTGCTTTACCCATTGTAGTTTTCACCATCACTTTCTTGATGTTCCTGTCCCCGCTTGGCAGTTTTTTCTCAATGGTACTGATTACTGCATTTGCGTTAGCAGCTAAATCGTCATCTGACATGGATTCATCTCCTATCTTACATGCCAATGAAAGAGAATTCCTCAGTCTTACTCTTATTGAAGATCTGAATCTTTCCAATATTGTATCTATGGGGGCATTGAATGGAACTGGAGTGGGCATTTTTCCTCTGGGACCCATGAATTGACCTAGTATCTTACCGACATTAGCCATGAGTTGGGTGTCTGCAAGAAAGAAATCATATCCATTGATCAGCTTGCGTGATTCCCTCTTGTTTGTACCAATTTGCGTCAGTTGCGCCCCATCCACAACCTTGTCAGCATTTGCATTCTTAGCTTTCAGTCCTAGATCGCCTGAAGCAATAACACATACAGATGCTGACTGGTTTAATTTTTTGGGTAATTGGACTGTCTCATTAATGGCAAATCCTTTCTTAACATCAATATCTTTGAAAACCATGATTAGTTCTAGCGATTGTTTGAATTTTCTCTCCTTTTGGTTCTTTTTAGCATCAACTATCATCTGCGATATCTGGGACTCGTTGATCATTACAAAAGGGCTTTCTGAATGCCTATTTAAAATCGTTTAGTGATGGAATTCTTCGAGAAAGGCTTGTATCTAAAAATTTCATTTTATGGAATTTAAGTTGTAAGAACATTAGATTTCTACAATAGAACTTACATTTATTAAATAGTAACAAAAAGTAGTCGCAAACTTGCACAAATTTGATGAACTAGACATGAAAATAATTACCGAACTTGCCAGGGATGGTAATATTTCTGTGCCAAATCTTTCAAAAAAATTGGGAATAAACACATCCGTACTGTATAGTAGAATTAAAAGACTCATCAAAAAGAAACTGATAAAAAAGTTTACAATAGTAGTAGATGAATCCCTCATAGGGATTGGCGTAAGGGCAACGATGGGAATCAACAGAGACCCAAAGTTAAAAGATCAGATTCACAAATCACTCATGAAAACACCCGAAGTTATAGAAATATCTGAAGTTACGGGTAGATTTGATATTCTAATCAGTCTAAGGGCAATGAACCTAGAAGAATTACATACTGTGGCAATTGAAAAAATTGGAAAGATAGAGGGAATACAAAATACTGAAACTTTTGTAGAACTTCAGAGAACAGATAAAGATTCTGTATATTCTATGACTAGACAACTTACTTGAATTTTTCTTCCCACTTGCCCGCGTCAATTTCGGAAGTTATTTCTTTGGGATTCTTTCCATCGACCTTTATCCCAAGTGATAAACATGTTCCTATGACTTCTTTTGCGGCGGCTTTGAAGTCTATCGCATAAGAGGAATCAATTTTTAATTTTGCTACCTTTACGGCAGAATCTATAGTAATGTCACCAACCCACGTGGCACCTGATGTTCCTGATCCTTTTTGAAGACCAGCTTCTTTCAAAATTAGAGCAGATGCAGAAGGAATTCCTACCTCGACTGACCATTGCTTGCTCTTTTTATCTACGGTTACAGTAACTGGAACTTTCATTCCTTCAAAGTCCTTTGTTTTCTCATTGATTGCCCCGACTATCTGTAGAATGTTTACACCCAATGGCCCTAAAGTAGGTCCAAGTGGAGGACCGGCACTTGCTTGACCGCCTGTCACAAGTGCAGAAACAGTCTGAACATCTGTCATGATTTCTTTTCCCTCTTTATTGAAATTTAATCCTTGCTACTGCGATGATAGTTTTAGATAGTTTGCGTCTACAGTTACTGGTAGTTGATAAGGCGCATCAAGCAAAATCACTGTTGCTTCTTCCTTATCGTGATCAATTCGGGTAACCGTAGCTTTCATACCTTTGAAAGGGCCACCAATTATCTCAACTATTTTATCGACAGAAAGTTCTGATACTGTAGATTTCTTAATCAGGTATCCCTCGATGTCCTTGAATTGTAATTCTCCTCTAAGCTGACCTCTTATGTGTCTCATTCCTTGCAAGGCGTCAAATGCAGCATTTGCATCAATCGCTTCAAGTACAACATATCCCTTTAGGTTTTCTAACAGCAAAACAGATTGTATGTTCAACTTTTTTAGCTTGATTCGATTGTCCAAAAGACCCAGTACCACCTTTTCCTGGCCACCGGTGGTCCTAATTGCAAAAAAATGAGATTTTATTTCTTGGGTCAACTCTTACCCGTGTCCTAAATTGATTACTGCAAATGTAAACTCTATTATGAAACCAATGCCACCAATACCAGCTATACCTAAAAGTACTAGACGTAAATGTTGCATGTAATCATCTTTATCTGATTTTTTTGCAAGCTTGATAGTGTTTACCATGTCCTTCAACGTTTGTCTTGGGTTTACCATTGATGGGAGTTAATAAGGTGCACTTATAATTCTTATTTTACATAGTACAAACGTACCTTAAATGCGTCAAAACGATTCCTATATCATGGAAGATTTTACTAGTAGACCACTAGTTCTATTTGCTAATGCCATCAAGTCAACTCATACTAGAAAGCAGTATTTGTACAATCTGAGAAAGTTTCTGCTATGGTGTAATATCAATAACGTTGAAGATTTGATTAAAAGATCTGAAGCAGAACTTCAAGTCCTTCTTGAAGACTATCTT
>DAHUYT010000025.1:0-14636 GCA_027315065.1 Nitrososphaerota archaeon
CTTTTTAGAGATATGAAATTTTGTACCTGAATTCTACAGCGATTTACATTATTTTGCAATCTCATTTTTGATTCAAATGCCCTTCAGTTCTTCTCTTGTTGATTCTTCAGTGCCCTATCTGCCACGTCTCTTCCATATTCTGTTCGCAGATGTTTCATTAGGCTTGTCCTCACCCTGCCGAACCTTTCCTTGTCCTTCATTATTGCTTCCTCGCATTTCAAATCTGCATCACTCGACCTTGTTTTCTTTTGTTACTGATTTTTGTGATTTAGTATGGAATCTCTGAATTTTCCCATGAATAATCAAACAATGTTCGTAAAGTATCTATAATTGAACTTGAATCGGACCATATTGCAAAGACATTGTGTGCAATATGATTGGAGTTTCTTAAGAATAATAAAACTTCACTACAATCTTTAATCACAAAACACAGAGTGTCTTTCTTTCCTGTAGGCAATATTCTAATTCTTTCTCTGTTTACTTCCTCTGTAATTTCAGGCATAGTATGAGACGGTGAGATAATGATTCTCTCAAAAGCAGGAGACTTAACTAATAATTCAACAAGGTCTGCATGATAAAATCTTGAAAAATCCTTTGGTGCGCAAAACAAAAGAACCTCTTCTCTGGCACGAGAAATAATCTCTTTTATTTTATTGTTGATAGCTGGAGCACCTTGAAGCATTTGTAATTTATCCATTTTTGTTTCGTTTGTCTCTACTGCAAACGATGGGATCTTATTCCACGTCTCTACAAGTTCCTTTTCATTTTTTAATAGTATATCTACTCGCTCTTTTTCAGAATTCGCCAGTGTTCTAATTACTTTAGATAATGGTAAAGCCTCAAACTTTGTAGGCTGACAACATTCTGATGTTACCACCCCCAAATTTTGTAAGTTATTCAAGATTTGATAAGTTTCAGTACGTGCTATTTCTAATGATTTGCAAACTTCAGGAGCAGTTTTTGCACCATACTTTCCTAAATATATGTAGACTTTGGCCTGATTAGGAGATAATCCAAACTTCAAAAGCTCATTTTTTACTTTATCTACTTGACTCCGTTGTTCATAAAAAGATGTACCAGGCTCTGGGTTAAATATTCCTAATCGAAAGTTTTCCACTGATACTGATTTTGATGCAGTCATTGGTGATCTTGATCCATTTGTGTATTAACACTTAGTATGAACCATTCTTGAACAGATGCCGATTTCTTCATAGATATTTGTCTCATGTATCGTATTTACGATGTGCGGATCTTTTTTTGATTTTATTGATCCAAAATGGATTTTTCTAATCTGAATTAATGTATGTTCAGTCATGATCTATCTGTAGACATATGTTATTTAGGTTGATTTGTGACAAATCTGTTTGTGTAACTTATCACAATAGCATTCATTTTCACTTTTGTCAAGTCGAATGCATCTATTTCAAGACTCTTCTTTTCCGGAGTTTTATTCTTCATATGCTATGTTGCAACGTTTTTGATGAACTCTATCTAGTCTTTTATGGTTGCCCATTGCTTTCTACATTTTGAAATAATCTCTTTCCAACAAATCATACTTTACGTTATAACGTGAATTGGGAACTTTTCCTTCGTAAATTTTGTGGCTTCTATTTTTGTAGCCAAAGCGTAAAAATACACCACCCATCAGCATACCTAAAAATACACCACAATTATTGTTACGACGTCAATGTGATTTGTTGGAAAGAGATCAATCTCGGGATGGTTATAGATAAAACAAGATTTCTATTCATAGTTGAATAATCGACAGTAAATCTTATCTAATTTTGATACCATGATTATACATGCAGTACTTAGTAGAAGCTGAGAACATAGATGGTCTAATTCCAATGAAGGATGTACCAGATTACATCAACCACATCGTGATTCCAAGCTATGAAGAACTAATAAAGATGGAATCAGAAAAGAAGATATGTGGAGGACTTTTGGTAGGGCAGAGATCTGGGGCATTTGTGATGGAAGCATCTTCTCCTGAAGAAATGGGAAAAATGCTAAAGGCTATTCCTTTTTGGGGAATGGTAAAATGGAAAGTTACCCCTCTGCAATCATTCCAATCTGCATTGGAACAGGATGGTCATATTGCAAAAATGCTTTCAGGACAAATGCCTGAAAGCTAATCTCCTTTAATTTTCAAAAAGTTTTACATATGACGTGATCAATATTAAAGAACTAGGATCGAAACATGTTTTCTACAATTCTTTGATCTTCTGACCAGTATTCTCGTATGTGGAATTGAGAATTATCTGATCCATGAATTGTTGTGTAACCCCTAGCTTATGATTCTCCATGTTGGTGGATCTGAATTTGTTACACTGTATGAAACCGCTGCAGGATATCAGTAATGAGAATTCTCGTACGTCGTAAAGGTTAAGGTTTAGAAAACAGATCAATCATTGTGAAAAAATCACTGGTATTAATTCATAAAACTTGGCTAATTATAATAAATATAGTTAATCAGGATTTATCAACTTGAATACCTGTAAAACATGTGGACATGCAAAGGAGGATCATAAGGGAACCGCCATGATATGCATGAGACAAATAGGAAATAACCCTGGAGAGCTATGTGATTGCTGCTGGTTTGATGACGGTAAATCTCAAGCTTTACCAAAGACATTAGAGGCGTTTGTATTAAAAGGGAAGGAAGAAATACAAAAAGAAAACAAGTGACTCAAAAATATGAGAAACTCATTATAATGTAAAACCAGTAGTTATGTGGTTCAATTACAATCAAAGACAATTGTTAATCCTTGAAACCGGCTTCTAACATATTTGGTAATTTTGGGGATGGTGGTATGCCATTATCATTCCATGTGGGAAAAATAACATATTTACAACAATCTCATTATCTACATCGTCAATCGTGCGTGAGAGACTCTCAAGGGTTGTTAATCCCCTGATTTTTTATGAAATAAAAAAGAATAGTAGATTTTAAATCTATGGTCCGCCATAGCTGCCACTCAGAGCTGCACCGCTATAGTCACTACTACTGGTAGTTGTACCATAATTCGAAACCTTACATCCTGTCTGAAACGCATAACAGGTAGATGAGTTATTGACAGTATGCGCGGCGTTACTTATTCCAGTATACGTACCTGCTGGCTCCCATCCAGATCCAGCTGACATCGCAATTCCTATTGCGATCACACCGCCTGCAAAAGCGGCTATTATTATTGCGATTGTTTTTGTGGACATTGTTTAATATGAAACCGAATTTGATTTAAATATTTAGTTTTGGCTAGTCACACCTTTGCATCAAAACTGCATTCCACCTTTATAGGGGGGTAAAAATAGCCAACCTGCTGTTTATGCCTAAAAACATGCTGTCTGGGTAATTCTAGATCGTGATTTGTCTGGAGGAATCTTTAAGATCAGTACAAAAGTTATGATTGTATGCAACGTGGTACAATCCTCATGATCGTAGGGCTTTCAGTGCAAATAATAAATTGGATATTTTCAGCAATTGCATCTCCGTTACATGGCTTTAATTCCGACAGTATTAGTTCGATTAAAGGTGTAATAGGGTATGGAACAATTGTTGGTTGGCTAGTTTTTTTTGCCGGTTTTGGAATACGGCAATTGGACAAAAAGAAATCATCGTTGAATGACACTAAAAAGAAAAAGCAATCGACATGACATGAAATTTTACACTAGTGACATGTTATCAAATTCGCTAAAAAACAACGAAATAATTTTTTTGGGCATGGATTTATCTTGGACAAATAATTCATTTGCCAAGTTCTTTCATTTTGGACTCTAAAACGGCTATTCTTCTTTGGGCAACATCAATACCTCGCTTTAGAACCTCAATTTCATCTCTATCGTGTCTTTCCATCTCATTTATGTTATCGATTGAAACTTGAATCTCGGTTGGCAGTCCACTGCTGATTTTATCTATTTTATTTATAAGACGTTTATTATCCTCATCCAACTTTATGATCCTGTTGCAGGTCTCTTCAATCTTTGACTTTATTGTCTCGATCTCAGCATGGATTGACTTTATCTCTTCATCTATTCTGTTTAACGAGGGCGCAAGAAACTTTTCAATTCCCGATACTTTCTGACCCATGATTTCACTATATGTGGTGTCTAGTTAAATGATACTATGGTACATGGTGTTGAAATTTGTGACTATAAAACTTTAAGATTTGTTAAGGGAAACTGAATTAATAATCAGGTGGCAGTCATAGAAAAAGCAACAGTTTCTGATGCAGAAGAGATACTTTTGCTTCAAAAACTAGCATACAAAAGTGAGGTCGATCTTTACCATGATCTTACCATCCAATCAAATGACTCAAACTTACAAAGTATACAAGACGAATTTAAACATCAAATATTTTTTAAAGATGCATTTGATGAGAAAATGATAGGCTCTGTAAGGACGTTTGCACGGGGCTATACTTGTCATGTGGGAAATTCATGTTCATCCTAACTTTCAGTCATATAGTATTGGAAAAAAATTAATGACTGAGGTAGAAAGTTTGTTCAAATCATGTAAAATATTTGAACTATACACTGGAGTTAAAAGTGAAAAAACATTTGACTCTATGAAAAGATCAGATATAAAATATTTAAAATCAAAAAACCACTGATAAAATAACCCTAGTCTATCTGGAAAAAACCAATATGAATATGCAATAAGTGAAATGGCGTCTAGAAATAATTTCAAAACCGCCCACACTGAATTATTTGGCATTATGTCATGTTGAGAAATTAATCAATGGACGATTCCACCCAAAAAATAGTTTTGAAATGTGTTTCCAGAAACTCATATTTTTCATCAAATAAATCAAAACTCTGTTATATTTTTTACGGTCTAAGATATCATTAGGCATAAGTTGTGTGTGATTGACAAAATGATATATTGGTAAATACATGGTTCATAATTGTATCACATGCATGGAATCACAGAATTTTTCTCTAAACGTGGTCACATTCTTATGAACCAGTAAGAATACTTGTAAAACCGATACGAGTTAATTGCAGTTTGAGCTATGTCTAGTCTGTTTGTGCAGATCGGATTTTGATCAAATCTTATCTTATTTGTTCTAAAATTTGATGGCCGCAACAACATGATGATACAAATAACGCACAGTTTTGAGGTATAGTGCGTAACTCATATGTTGAATGATGAATATGTCTGTGCAATATTGATTAATAATATATTTTTAGAATTTCTATGGAAAAAATAAGATGACCATTTCAGGTCACTCTACTTATCTTTTAGTTTTTTTTGTAGTTTTTGATTTTGCCTTTGTTTTTGATTTGGCTTTTGCCATATCAAGTGAGAATTTACATCGCTATTAAGCATGTTGAATTGCAGTTTTGGGTAATCTTTGAGGACCTCAGCATGAATTTTCTTTGTGTTTGTATTTGTATTTGATACATGTTGCTAGAAATGTTACACGATAATTTTTTTGTATGCTACAATTCACTTGATTGCAAATGATTTTCTAGTGGTATCACCACAATCCCTTCAATCAAAATAACTATCATCGAATAAGACATAAAATGCACCACAACTTAACCTTGATCGATTGGGATTATCGTAAGATTGAATCCACTTGATATCTCGATCTCTGGCAAGTAGCACATAGAATGCTCTGTTCAAGGTCCTAGATTACAGATAACCTGAATCATACATCCTGAAATACGAGAGTTCTTATTGATAGGGCATGCAATTCAGGTGATAAATTGTATGGTTTTACATAGTCATAATACTGGCAGTTGTATGAGATGCGGCAAGGATTCGCTCGTAACTGACAGCTCTACTGGAGAAAAATTTTGTAGCGGGTGTGGTTTTGTTATACAAGATCGTATCATAGACTTGGGTTCTGAGACACGTGCGTTTACAAAGGAAGAATATGATGACAGGGCAAGAACCGGGTTGCCCACCTCCCTTGCTGTACATGATATGGGACTTGCCACTATGATTGGACATGGTAGGACTGATGCGATGGGAAAACCGCTTTCTTCTTCGATGAAGCATACGATGGATCGTCTCAGAACATGGGATAACAGAAGCAAGGCTAGCGAATCAGCAGACAAGAATTTGAGGCAAGCTTTTAGTGAACTCAACAGATTGAGGGACAAGCTTGCACTCTCTGATGCGGTAATAGAAAAAACGGCATACATTTACAGAAAGGGGTTGGAAAGGGGACTCACAAAGGGCAGGTCAATCTCAGGTCTTATTGCAGCTGCATTGTATATGGCATGTAGGGAATCTAGTACTCCTAGGACACTAAATGAGATTGCGCGTCAAATTAACATAAAAAGAAAGGACATATCAAGATCTTACAGGTTGTTACTGGAAGAACTTGACATGACAATGCCAGTACTTGATCCAATAAAATGTATGTCAAGGATTGCAAGCCAGGCAGGATTGAGTGAGAAGGTGAAGCGAAGGGCACTTGAGATTTTAAAAGAAGCAAACGATATGGAACTTTCTGCAGGAAAGGATCCAATGGGGCTTGCAGCTGCTGCATTGTATCTGTCATGCACAGTAAATGGTGACAGTACAACTCAAAAAGTGATTGCCATGGCTGCAGGTGTGACAGAAGTCACAATACGAAATAGATACAAGGGACTCAAAGAATCACTAAACGTATTTGTACAAGAACACTGACTATTTGCTATATTGATTCCTAGTAAAACCAGTTTGCCTTAATGCAATGTTTAAAATCTGGAATTTCTTTCTATCCATTGGAGCCATATTTTACAGGTATCTCATAATATCGCGCAACACTTGACACTTGTACAAGTATGAATGTATGCGGCAGGACTTTATTCTGGGTACATTATCAGTGAAAATAATGTAAACGTCTGTGCATGAAACAAGCTCGACTGAGAACAATTCCACATTATCAAGTACTTGAGTTGTTTGTTTTTTATAATTAATCTATCTTTATCTGATATTCACTGGCAAATTCCATGATCTCTGCTTGATCAAAGAAACCAGCTATGTATGGAATTAATCGTTTCTTTATTATTTCAGGATCTGATTCACCGAGAGTTATCCTATCTCTGTAATCGGTTGGATTTATCTCTCTTTTGTATATTTTACAAAGATCATGTAGTTGACTTAGGGTAAATCTAGTAAGAAGAGATTTGCTGACCTCATATTTATTCATAAACAAATTACGGCTTGGCTTACTTATGATGTTTATTGATAATAATGTGTTTAGGCTCAATTCATTTCTAGTCCTCATCTTCAATTGTCTCATAATTATTAGAATGCAGAACAAATGCTTTTTTATAAATACCATGTCTTTTGTTATAAAGCACAAAGCCCATAAAGTAATATACGTCATCTAACGCTTTGGACGTTTCGCTAGTCTTGAGGGGGTATATAGTAACCGTAAATTTCACATAGTCACGTCAGTAGCGGCATAATATTTGACTAAATGTAGGCGTTCCTTGCTTGCATGGGTAAGGATCATTCAGACCCTGGTGTTGAGTTTGAGTTCCTGCTTTTGCAACCAAGGAAGGTCCGCCGTAGTTTAGGCTCCTTTATTTGTTTATCAGTGATGGGAGGAATTTATAAACAAAATTTTTATTCTATGCCGCAGAATAACTTTGGGAAAAATTAGATCGTGTGTAACAAAAAAAGTGATTAGGTCAGATCTAAAACTCGATCTTTTCCTTTTCAGCCATCAAAAACTTTTTTGACTTTCTTGTCCCTTTGAGATCAAACCAGCTTATCTTCAAAGTAACTTTCTTTCCCTTTACTTCGTCAATTACTATTTTGTCAGCCATTTTGACAAGCTGACTGATCGTTTGATTTACCATTCGATTCTGCTGAGATGCTTTACAATTTATTTCTTGGGAATGACTTTTTGATACTTTGAATTAAATAAAGTTCAACGAAATTACATGCTACTATATAGAAATGAACGTTTGGATTATTGATAAATGTACTATAAAGATAGAGTTTTTACATTTATACCTGGTAGAACTGATAATACTATGCCGTGGAGCCTTATTTGTAGATGTTTTTACAGACTAGATTGGATTTCTTCTTGAAAAGTGATCTTGTTGAATGTTTCTAAATGCTATGAAGTTTTGGGTGTGGTGCCCGGATCATCACTTAAAGAGATAAAAACGGCATATAGGAGATTAGCTCTTCAATATCATCCTGATAAAAATTCACTAGAAAAAGACGATGAACGATTCAAACTAATTACAGATGCATACCGCATCTTGAAGAATCATCACAAAGTCGAGATAAAGTCACACAAAAAATTTGCCGACCTGTATCCGGAAGATGCTGTCTCGTGGTACGATCAAGCCGAAGCACTTTTTGTCAAACGCGAGTACGATGAGGCGATCATATACTATGATAATGCAACTAGACTGTTACCAAGATACACAAACGCGTGGCTTAAGAAAGGTGACTGTTTTTCCAGTTTGAAAAGACATGAGGAGGCACTGGTATGTTATGATAAAGTGTTGCAAATTGATTCGGAATCAACTAATGCATGGAATCTAAAGGGCATATGTCTTTCTGACTTGGGACGATATGCTGAAGCGCTGGAATCGTTTGACAAGGCACTAGTGATTAATCCAAGACATGCGGCAACATGGAATCTAAATGGAGTCTGTCTCTTCAATATAAAAAAATATGATAAAGCATTAGAATCATTTGATAAAGCAACAAGTCTTGATCCGAGCTTTGCAAATGCTTGGTATAACAAGGGAAACATTCTGCTTAAACTAGGAAGGAAAAATGAAGGCGACAAGTGTATCCAGAAAGCAAAAAAACTGAGACGATAGGCCTCTTATTATGGGTGATGTTGTAGTAATACAAATGGGAAAAGGAATGAACTACAAGAAATTTCGAGAATCACATGTGGGATATTATGTATCAAAGGATGGAAGACTTAGCCGTTCTGAAGTAATTGAAAAACTAGAGTCGTTTCTTAAACAACAATTAGGGGAAGGGCAAGACTTTTTTGACAAGTACGAAATACGTGAAGAACGTTAAATCTAGCGCTTAGCTGAAAGCTTGTCGTGAATTTGAGCCAAAATTAATTCAGCCTTGTCCTTGTCTTCAAAGGGCTCTTCTTTTTCATCCATGATTGCGTCGATCTCATAGCTCTTGTCAACTAGCACATTTGCTACGTGGTCATCTAATGTCCCATTGCCAATCAAATAGTATGCAAAGACTGTATTTTTCTGACCTATTCTATGCAGCCTGTCCTCAGCTTGCCTATGAATGGCGGGGCTCCAATCAAGCTCTGCAAATATTACATATCTTGCTCTGCTTAGATTGATTCCAACATTTCCAGCTCTTAGTCCTGCAATCATCAATTTTGTCTCTCCATTTTGGAATCTGTCGATGTTATTCTGTCGTTCTTTGTCTGTTTGGCCTCCTATGATGGAAGATGGGGAATATTCATGGAGACTCTTGTGTAATAATCCGTGAATTGCTTTGTGATGACAAAACACCACGACGCTTTCCTCAATCTCCATGATATTTTTGACAAACTCTATAACATGTGGCACTTTTGCAGCTCCTGCTGCCTGTCTTTCACTCTGGATTGCTCTTTTATATGATGAAAATTTGTCAAAGGCCGACGTTGCAGTTTTTTGTTCTTCCTCTAATCGTTTCCATATCTTATCAAGTTCGGCGTGATAGTAGTTGATGTCTGACTCTATGAGTTCTTTGTATCTTACTTTTTCCTTCAATTCTTTTAATACGTCTGATTTTTTGCGTCTTAGCATCACATGCTTTCTTAACTCCTCGCCCAAACTGGCACGTTTATTTTCAAGAACTATTGCCTTACCCTTTTCATTTACATAACAGAAATACTCGCAAAATTCATCAAAACTTCCAAGTAGTCCCGGTCTGAGTATGTCAACTATGGGCCAAATCTCTGATCCTCTGTTATAGATTGGAGTGCCAGACAGTCCGATTCTATACTTTACGGATTCTAGCGCAGCAAGCTTCTTCACTGCTGAATATTTCTTGGTTGATTTTGAACGAAGGTGTTGTACCTCATCGCATACAAGTGTTTTTATGTTTAATTTTGAAAGGTCCTCCAGTCTTTTGTATAGCAGATCATAATTTATGATGTAGATATCATACTTGCCTATATCCTGTGGCTTACCCGTTCGAATTAAAACTGATGTCGGGTACTCGTCTTCTACTATTCTTCCATTTCTGCTTTTTCTCTTGAGAAACTTTTGAATCTCTCTTTGCCAATTGCTCAGAGTGACAAGCGGGGCGACGATCAAGGCTGGAAATGTCTGTCTTTCAGTTGCAAGATATGATAGGGTCTGGACTGTATTGTGAGTAATGATGCCATTTGCAATATAGTTGTGAGTATCTGGAACAGACAAATCATAAACATGGCCTGAAAACTCTCTTACATCTGTGGATTTTATGGTACTCCAGTGAATTGTTTCCGCAATTATCTGTTGAATTTGGTCTGAAGAGTTCTCGCGTGATGTCTCTGTAATAATTGCAATCTTGTCGTTGGTGTTTAATTCATATGCTGTTTTCCATCCATGCAAAGTAAGAAACCTGTGTTTTTTTGTACACTCTATATGTATACCGCCATATGTGGTAATCTTTACAATCGGTTCGTCTATCTTCTGTCTAAAAATTCCGGTTATCTTTTTACTGATGATGCTATTTCCATTGAAAGTACGTATTGTAACAGGAGTTGAAAGTTCAGACCATTCTTCCTCTTGATAAGACTCTACTACTGTTGCCTGATTCCACAATTCTTCTATTGGAACAGAGCCACTGGTGGTCTTAATCATGGTATCTCCAGTAATACATTTTCCTAATCCCATCTCGTCAGCTAAAAGTGCATTGCCGGAAGATTTTAGAAGAAAATCTAGTCCCTCTCTTTGAAAATTAAGTAATGTGCCTCTGAATTGTTCGCCGGGATTTGTTTTTCGTAATTTTTCTATTCTAGTCCACTTCTTTTTTGATACTTTCATATGTCTTGTTTTTCTCTGCCAAATGTTTCTGGATTTTATCTCAAGTGGATAAGTTTCCATTATCCATTTTATTTTCTGAACATTGTGTTCTGTGTCTGGTACTATTGCTTCCTCAGGACCGTCGCCATACCAAGCTTGGGGAATAACTCGAGCAACCATGCTAACAGCTCTGGAGCCGGTCAGTTTCCAAGTCCAGTTTTTTGAATATGTATCCAAGACATATTCTAAGGTCCCAAATTCTCTCAAAGTAATTCTCCGAGAGTTGGCGGATTCGATTTATGAATCTTTGATTTTTTATGCAAAATGGAGATATTATGGATTTATTATTGATTTGAATCAATTATGGCAGAAATGATCTATTTTCACATAATAACTAGTAAATAATTAGGAGATTTGATAAAAGTGTCTAACCGTGAAAAACTGTTGACGGCAACATGTATCTTAATTATTGTACTTACTCTTTGAGGCCAGCGCCTTTATGCGTAATTTTTATTTTTTCACTGCCACTGTCATATCTTAAGAGTAATGAATAACGCCCCCATTCGACAATCCATGAAAATGTCTGTTCTGAATCAACATCTGGCATGTTCTCCTTAAGAAACCTTACGAGTTCATCTTTTGTTACTTCCCCATTATGATCGCTTTTAATAAAATCTATGACGCCCTTGAATTCTCCTAAACTTGCCAATGTGTTATTTAGCATTCTTTTTCTACCACTTGCGTTCTTTGAGAGTAGCATTTTTCCATCTTCGGTTAAAATTAGGTCGCCTGTATTTACCTGAAGCAGACGCAAAAGCTTTGCAGCGTCAACTGCAGGAAGTATGTCATCAAGCTCCAGTCTAAGCTCATCTGCAACTTTGGCCAAATCTACTTTGCCCTCAAAATCTTGTAAAACCTCCAAAAGACCGATTACTCTTCCAACTTGAACGCGTGGAATAGTCAACCTAATTTCTCCATAAAACGAATTCTAGTTTCACTGCTGCCAAATAAATCTTCATTATACTATAAACCCCGTTATTTCGTCTACAAGTTTGTATAGTTCAGAGCTTCGCGGATCTCTTGGTCTAGGTAAGTCAATGTGAATCTCTTTGGCTATGGTACCAGGTCTAGATGTCAAAACAATAATTCTATCTGACATATACACCGCCTCATCTACGTTGTGTGTCACCATGACCACTGCTTCTGGTGGCAAGGCTGGGTCGGCCCATAGGTGTAAAACCTCTTCTCTTAGATGTGTCGAAGTCAAAGGGTCTAATGCTGAGAACGGTTCATCCATTAAAAGAATTTCGGGCTCTGAAACCATTGCTCTTGCAAGTCCAACGCGTTGCTTCATTCCACCTGATAACTCTCTTGGATAAGCTTCTTCATATCCCTCAAGACCAATGACTTTGACTATATCTAAGACTCGTTTTCTTTTTTCTTCTTTAGAAAATGACTTTCCTTCTAATCCAAGTTCGACATTTCCAACAACGTTTAACCATGGGAATAACGCAAACGTCTGAAAAACCATTGACATTGCATCGCAAATACTGCTGATCTTCTTGTCATGATAATATACTTCCCCATCCTCAGGTTTGACCAGGCCCATCATTATCCTCAAGAGTGTTGATTTCCCACATCCTGACGGTCCTACTATGCTGATAAACTCATGCTGTCGTACTGTAAAATTAATATGTTCCAAAACAACTTGTGGCCGTTGTGTCATGGATCCGTATGCCTTGGTAACATTGCGAAGTTCAACTAGTTTTGGCATCTCAATCTGTGTTGTCAATTAATCTCCTCAATCCAATTTGTACTTTGTAAATGTTATTTTGTAAAGTCGTCTCCACACCAGTCTGTTCATTCCTACTACTACGCAGACCATTACCACAATAGTCAAAGTAAGCAAAGTGACACTGCCAATATCGTAAGCGGATTTGTTCATTAACGCCCCAATACCTTGCACTGACAATGTCTGCTTGTTAAACGTGATGTATTCTGATAAAACCAATGCGTTCCACCCACCACCCCATGCAGTTATGCTTCCAGTGATAAATGCGGGAAGAATTGCAGGAAGGATAAATTTCCGGAGCTTTTGTAGTCCTGTAATGCGGTATGTCTTTGATACCTCAACCAAGTCTGACGGAATTGACTTGATTCCGCCCAGCACGTTGAAGAGCAGATACCATTGCATTCCAGTCATTGTAAGAATAATTGATGTGAGCTGCAAGCCGCCAGGCAAATTCATGGTTCCTAATACTATGAGTGGAAAGAGTGCAGTTGCAGGAAGAGATGCGAGGACCTCCATTGTAAATATTGATGCGCCAAAAGATCGTGGCCTGCCTGCTAACTTTAGAGCTAGGGGAATAACCCATGCTATGCTGAGTAGATACGCTGCAAGTAGTCGAAGTATCGAATCTCCTAATGCCGCAGGGATCTGACTTGCTACGGCGGCTATCTCTGGTTTTTTCAAGTCATTTGATATACTAGCTGGAAATGAGACTAGCCCAAAAAGAAAAGCTTCGCTTGTAATGGCAAACACGCTCAAGATGATAATTATCGCTACAATTAGTATTGGTTTACGGTGCCTTTGAACAAATTTTGGTTCCTCTGTAGCATGTCTGACTGTTGCGACGATTGGCCTAAACCTATTGGTAGCAATCGCCTGAGTTAGTCCTGAAGATCTGACAGGCAATATTGACAAGTGACTTCGTAACCATGTAATTCTCTGGTCATGAATACCCTTCTGAGATTGGTCCTCATCAGAAGATACTAATTCGTATCTGAATCTGTTTGCATAATGTCTTAGAGGACGCCATAATATCAAATCCACGAAAAGAATTATCATGACAAGTACGGAAAGACCCATGATTGTTCCTTGATAGTCTCCTGTGTAGGTTGCTTCAGCTAGATAA
Organism: Nitrososphaerota archaeon; assembly: GCA_027315065.1. Classification (GTDB taxonomy): domain Archaea; phylum Thermoproteota; class Nitrososphaeria; order Nitrososphaerales; family Nitrosopumilaceae; genus Nitrosotalea. The sequence continues at coordinate 13,863 of DAHUYT010000025.1, forward strand.
CTACCAATGCCATGCATGTTGAACTGCTGTGATCCTATTGAGATCATTTCTGCAGCTACAAGGTAATACCACCCTGCAGACCATGACAAAATTCCATTGTAGATCAGTTTTGGTATTGCCGCTGGAATGTACAGCGTCTTAAATTTTTTCCACCCTTTCAATCCAAGTGAGTCTGACACTTCTTCCAGATCGGCAGGTATTGATGATACTGATTCATACACTGCAAAGGCAAGATTCCATACCTGACTTGTAAAGATGAGAAACACTGCAGCCATCTCAACCCCGACCCAACTTTGATGGAATAAAGCAATAAAGAAAAAGATCGCCGCAGGAAAGAATCCCAAAATTGGAACCGATTGTAAGATGTCTAAGATGGGCATAAGTATTTTTTCAGCTTTTTTATTACGTGCTGCCGCAACACCATATGTTATGGCAAATACATATGATATGACAAGCGCAATTGTCATCCTTAACAATGAATATGATGAATAGACAAGCACATGTGAAAAATCCCTCACTGAAACATTTAGAAAAATTGTATCCAATAGCATGTTCATGCTAGGGGCGGGACGAACATGTTTATACACATTTTGATTTGTTTCTCACGATGACGCGAAAAGCAACATAATCTAAAAGTTTTATACTGTGCTTCTTAGGGATTCTTAGGGTTTGACTACAAATACATCTTCATAGAATTAGTTCATTTGTGTGTAAAACAGCGCTTTTTGACGACCGGTAGATTTCAATCAAATTGTACCAACCACCTTAAAACCC
>DAHUYT010000025.1:14734-17222 GCA_027315065.1 Nitrososphaerota archaeon
AAATGATACAAATAGGAAACTTTTGAGGTTACAATATGAAAGTGCTAGTTGACGCAATGTATGATGGAATAGATACAAAACTAAAGGAATTTGGATATGACGCGTTAAGTGTAAAAAAACTTGTTGTAGAAGGCAAGAAACTTACTAGTGACTATTCAATGATAAAATATGCCGAAGAAAATGGCATGATAATGGTTACAGAGGACACAGAAGTTGGCAAGGCATGCAAGGAAAACAACATTCCATGTGTTTTACTTGATAGCGAAACAATATTTAAAATAATACTGGAAGAACTAAGTCATTTTAAGGATCGTTGACTTGCTGTGTAGTCTTTTTCTTCTTCCAGTATGCTATGATGACGATTATTACAACTATTACTACCACCGCGTCAAGATAATGAGAATATTTTCTAATGTTGTTCCATTCCTCGCCTAACTTTATGCCAATGTATGTTAATACAGTATTCCATATTATAGAACCTACTAGAGTGTAAACTACAAATTTCTTCAGATTCATCTTGGCCACCCCTGCAGGTAGGGAGACGTATGTCCTTATCGCCGGTAGCAGTCTACTGATAAAAGTTGATCTGTCGCCATATTTTTTAAAGTAAGATTCAGCAAATTCCAGATGGGATTTTTTGAGTAAGACATATCTACCATATCTTAAGACAAAACCTCTTCCTAGGTACGCTCCAACATAATACGCTACCAGTCCTCCCACAAGATTTCCAATGGAGCCTGCAATAATGACCAATATGACATTGAACTTTCCTGTTGTGACAAGATAGCCAGAAAATGGCATGATTACCTCACTTGGTATGGGAATGAGTGCACTTTCAGCAACCATGAGAAAGAAAATTCCAAGATATCCAGAATTTGATATTGTCTGAATGATAAAATTCGTCAAATTAGCAAGAATCTCTGCAGTAACCAACTTCTTCTATAGTTGATTGGATAGTGAATTATACTTATCGAGTACTTACCACATGCCGCCAGTGGAAAACCCTTGTTCATCAGATTTCCTTTGCGGCGCATGCTTGTGGGCTTTTTTCATATGTCGGTCTAAACGTATCGGGTCATTGAATTCCAGACCGCATTCCTTGCATTTCGTCTCAGGAGCTTCTTTTTTTCTAAATAGACCCATATGCCAAGATAGTTAAATGTGCTAATAATTCTTTTTCTCTGGTTTAAATGATATTTAATATATTTTTAGATCTCAAGTGATGAATTTTTTAAAAACTACTGGTGGAAACAAATGTTTTGCATGTAAGAGTGTGAATTGTGATAAAATGGCACCTGCGTAGAACGCTACGCAGTGGGTACCAGACGAACTGGTATTATAATGGTATCATATCCTACTACAAAATAAAGATTTGTTCTTTATTGGACGACACACTTTAAAAGAATGTAATCTATTGTCTTGTTTTCAGAAACCTCTTTCATTTTTAGTAATGATCTGAAGAGGATCTTCTCAACATACGATGAATACTGTTCCAATATCTTCGGTCTTAGTATCTCTCGATTCTTTACATAATAATCGGCAAGCGGCTCATATACTTTAGAGCCTATCTGTTCTGTAATAGTCACATCAAAGCCTTCGCCTATGATGGTGTTTTTGATACTTTCAAGATCATAGTGTTCAGATGACCACGTAAAAGATAGTATACCAAGCTTGAAAACTTCGAGAGATTTTGCTGATTTTGCCAGTGTTGGTATGGCCAGCACCAAGATGCCTTTTTCCCTTAAAACTCTCTTACTTTCTGATATGAATTCTGAAAATGGCTTGAAATGCTGTGCCGACTCTAGTGCAATTATTCTATCCATGGATTTATTTACAAACGGCAATCTCGTGGCTGTAGAATTAACAAGTCTGATGTGGTCTGAACCCGAATTAGACTGATTGTGTGTAAAACCATTTCCTTTGATAATCCTTGAGGCAAAATAGAGTTGTTGTGGATTTACATTCAGGCAAGAAATTCTGATGTGGGGAAACTCTGATTTCCAAATAGTCGCAGGTTCAGAAAAACCACTTCCTACATCTAGTATATCATTTGATGATTTTAATTCAGCCATATCTGTAATAGTTTTACAGAGTGTTATCTGCGCTTCATAAGGATCAGGTGTATTCTCGCTCCAATATCCAAAGTTGAGCATGTTGCTTCCAGTAGAGATCTGCATTAACGATGATAGGGCATCGTAAAGATTTACGACGTCATTTTCATTTCTACGAAATGTCCAAAGAAATGCGTCTACAGGATTGATGTTGACAAATTTCCGTTTGTTATCTGATAGCAATTAACAAATTATGAATCTCATTTAGTTTAAAACTCTTCTATCCGACAAGCACAAAAAATTGAACTTTTTATCTAGGCCATGTATTCTGTAAACTATGGATACGTGTGACTCAAGGACTAGAGCTTACAAAAATGGTAAAACATTTGATCAATGCAGAGAAATAGCTAAATCCCTCTCTTCCCAACTTGGAAAGA
>DAHUYT010000025.1:17322-27012 GCA_027315065.1 Nitrososphaerota archaeon
GATAGAGCATACAGGTATGGTCACTTGGAAAGAAATACTAGAAGTCTCTTGTCATGATGAGCTAGTCTACAAGCTTACTCTCAAACATCTAAGACAAGACGGTTATGATATAGGTAACTGGAAGGCTCCTCAGGTAACAAAATCTACTGCTTAGGCTCTAACGCACAACTTATGTTCTGTATTTTCATTATCTTTCTTGCCATGATAAGTGGAGTAGCAATTAACATGGGAATTGAAGCAGCTATGCACATGGTTTACAGTTGGGCTTCATAAATGGTCAAAAACAATGTCATATCTGCTGTACTAGTGCCAAGACCAAAAAGCATTGTAAATGGGTGCCGCACAGGTTAGCATCTGACAGAGTTCTATCATTGCACCACATATGCCAAACTTTCATGTAAATCACAACAAGGGGAGATAACACGTGGCGGAGTTGGGAAACCATAGTCAGTTGCATTGATCTCCTCCTTGTAGAGAATCATTTCCGATGTCAATCCAAAAAATATTCTGTGTCTTATCGAGCTTATGATGAAGATCTGCTTTGTTCTCTTGTTGTTTATGGTATTAGAAATTATTGAAGCGATTGATGAATCAGCAAGTTCTGTCTTGGCTTTGTAAAACTTGTACAACCACAGTAACATTAAATTCTATCTGTTTTTTTTCAAAGTGTTTATCTGCAATGGTATTAGATAAAGATCAGCCGTGAAGATAGACGAGCCTCAAGATTCTGATTACGCCGAAACTAAGATCACTTATGTCGGTTTTATTGATCCATATGGCGTAGAAGGGCTAGTTATACTGCAAGACGGTGATGGTAAGGAATTTCACATAAGGGCATTTTCAGGTGAGGTTGCAAGACACATTATAAATTTCATTGAAGGCGAAAGAGGGGTAATACCTACCATATACAACATGATTGAGGAAATTGCTGAAGTCAACGAACTAGTTCTTGTCAAGATAAAGGTATATGAAAGTGGAAGTGTACTGCGTGCCAACCTTTACTTTACGGGAAAAAATGATCTTGTCATGCGAAACTACAGAGCCTCAGATGCCATAGCACTAGCATCATTTTACAATATACCTATACTTGTCAGAAAAAATCTTTTAAAAGAAAAAATGGAAGCCTAGGTTAACACTTCTTCGAGTTTTCCTTCTTGCTGGGCTTTTCTTATCTCCATTGCTATCCTCCTGCCTACGCCAAAAGTTGTTCCATACTTGTATTTTGTATAGGGGCTGGTAGTTGCAAGAATTGGGTTTCCAGGTACTCGAAGGGATACATCGTATACTAGTATCTCCAAGTCTTTTGTGATTACACTCTGAAGCGAAAATGGGCCTATGATGCCTGGAGGGTATTCTTTTTTTACTGCAGACACAAACTTGTCCCCTGCCTCTATTACCTTTTCTAGTAATGATTCACGTATACTGGCAGGTGTATGGCCTACCTCGATGTTTTGTAATTCTATGTTTGTCTCAAGTTGTTGTTTTGCTGGCAACGAAACAAAATCATGGACGTTTGTCTGCAACCTCCTTTCGATTCCAAGAAAGTCTACCTCGGCTGATATTGGTGTATGGAAATAATTGAAGTTAAAGTATGTACCAACTATGAATTCTTCAATGCTTGCGACCTTTAGAGCGTCCCTTGATATCAATCCCTGTCTGATTTTCTTTTCAGTCTTATCTTTGTAATCTGAATACGATGTAGCTATAAAAAAAGCCCTTTCTAACCTGCGTGTCTTTTCTTGAACCTTTACTATTACGGGTCTGTCTATGTCTTTTGGGTCTTTGAAGATTTTGGGTAGTCTTATCTTGGCCTTTTGTAGCAAATAGTATTGGTTTTTCTTGTATGAACGTTCTTCTGCTTGAAAGAGTGCACGATTTCCAAACAACGGTATCTTGAGCTTGTTTTCTACTGATGAATATCCTAGGTATGCAGTAAGAGCTCTGTGGGGAACTATTATGGTATCTGATGATCTAAGACGTGATTGAATTTTAGGAAAGAGCATGTCTTTGAATTTGTTAACAATGACTATCTCATCTGCAATTCGTGAAAATCTTTTGTATGGTATTTCTCTGCCTCTTTGACACACTACTATTGTCCTAAAATCTTCATCTTTGGCGCCGTCCATTATCTCAAGGGCAGAATGGCTCCCAAGCGCTCCAATAGAAAGATCCGAATACTCTCTTACTATTTTTTGAATCTCTGATCTTTTGATCAACGGAATATCTGTTTTTATATGGGTAAAAAAGCGTTCTTTACTTGAGTTCTTCTCTGTCTTTGAACTCTTTTAATTCCTTCTCTGCTTCTATTCTTCCTTTCTCATACTCCCCCTTTGCTTTGCCAAATGTTCTAGCTAGCTCTGGGATCTTCTTCGCTCCAAAAATAAGCACTGCGATAACTACTACGATAATTATTACATTCTCATATGCCATGAGTACTCTTAATATGACAGATTAAGATTTAAGTGTTGCAATCTGATTTGTGCGCCGCTCTGAGAGGAACATGCCTATGAGATATAGTCCTATTAGGGGCCCTGCAACAAACCACATTGTAACACCACTCCCGTCAGGTGTTATTGCAGCCCCTAAAATCACCATCGCGATTACGGCCCACTTCATGTTGTTTCTCCAAAATTTTTCCCCAACCATTCCAGAAGCAGTCACTGCATACATTATGAGTGGAAGCTGAAATGATATTCCAAATGCAAGCGCAAACTGCAATACAAATGTGATAAAGTCTACCACATTAAGAAAAGTAAGAAGACCTGCAGACTCGCCGTATTTGTAGAGAAACGCTAACGTGTACGGTGTAACAACCAAGTATGAAAACAAGCAACCTGCTACGAAAAGGCCAATTGCGGGAAACATGGCAGATTTTATCATCTGCGCCTCTTTCTTGTCAAGTGCCGGTATGAGAAATCCCATGAACTCCCTTATTATGACTGGCATACTTATGACAACCCCGAGCAGAACCGCAATATAGAACTGTGCAAAAAATGCTTGTCCTGGGGCTGTCTGAATTAATTGTACTGAAGGAGGAAGCAAGTTATGCTTCATGACAACAGTGGTCTGTGCTGCCATGTTGTTGAAAGGACTAAAAGTTGGATAGTACAGATGAATCCCATCGTAGATAAACGGGGTCAAATGGAATCCAAGAATAAAGAAAGTGACAATTACTACTGAAATGATCATCTTGAAGACTCGTTTTCTTATCTCCTCCAGATGCTCCATGACAGTCATTGGCTTATCCATCTGAGATCTTAGACTTGGTCAAAACCCTATTTATCTACTTGCCAGGTATGGGAAGAATTTTGCTTGAAGGTAAGTTGCTTTGTTCCTGTTCGGGAACTGTAAAATTCTCTAATTCCACCGTTAGTTCTGTACTTGCCTCAAACATGTCTCCTATCTGAACTGCAAGGTCTGCTATCTCATTTGGTGCATAGATCTCCTTTGAATTCTTCAAAAATATTCTACTGCCTTTTTCTGCCGGTTCGCCGCCAAACTTGCCCTTGAGAAAATCAGTTATCTTTCCTATTTCTTGCTGAGTTATCTGATTGTGATAAAAGACAATGCCATGAATGGGTGTATAATCCCATGGGGTGCCGTTTCTGTAGCAGAAAACTCCAAAATGTGTACCTTGATCATCTTTGACGCATTTTATTTCCCAGATTAGGACTTTTTTTGGATCATACTGTGCTTTTCTGAGATCCTCTATTGTTAATTTCCAATACCGCAATCTACTCATACAATCATTGAAATAAATATGCGATTATAAAATTGTGTGCATGGAACTTATTCCTAAAGACCGTCTTGACCTATTATCTGAAATGGAAGAAAGATATGAAAAAAAAGACAAGGAATACTTTGCCAACCTGTTAGATAATGAAGATTTTGTAATACGATGCAGGGCGGTTTGTATTCTGGTAGACATGGGAGGGGAAGATGTTGTTCCGTATATAGCAAGTGTGCTAAAGGGGGATTCCAACGAATTGGTAAGACATGAGGCGGCATTTTCTCTAGGTCAGATGTGTCTGAGAAGTGGGATACCTCCACTGGAAGATGCAACTCGCAATGATCCTAGTCTGTTTGTCCGACATGAAGCAGCTGTCGCGCTTGGTGTGATTGGATCTCAAGATGCAAAAGGAACACTAGAAAAAGCACTTGAAGATTCAAGCGAGCAGGTAAGAGATTCTGCGGTAGTGGCGCTGTCTAACTTGAAGTTTATGGAAAGTCTCTGCAAGAACGAGCGATTTGCCAAGTTGACTGGCGGCTAAATTGGTGTAACCACTGTTCCTTCTGGCGTTGACTTGAAATCATATATTGAATCTACGTTAGAGTTTTCAAAGATCTCTGAATCGTGCGTAATTATGATGAACTGCGATATGGCGTCTACGTTTGATTCAAAAGCCTGCATAAGAACACTCACAAGAGATTTTCTTCGCTCCTGATCCAAATGTGTAGTTGGCTCGTCAAGAATGATAAAATTTAGGTTGGATGAACCCATGAGATGAGCCATGCCAAGACGTAATGCTAACGCGACACTTACCTTCTCTCCTCCGCTTAACGATTCTAAATCCAATATGGAATTTCCAGAATGACATGTAATTCCAATATCTCTTGTCTTGTCTTCAAGACTAATTCTCTGGATTTTTACGTTAAATGTAGTCAAGTATTCTGAGGCCTTCTGCGATATGGTTCCAAGCGCCCACGAGCGAAGGCTTGTGGCAACAGGACCATCCCTGTTGTAAATCTGACCGCGGATAGTTTCAAGACTTGAAACATATTGTCTTACATGGTGCAATTCCTCTAATATCTGTGAAGTTTTTTCAGACTCTTTTTTATGGAACTCTAGCCTAGTGGTTACAGCACCTAGTTCCTGATCTATTATGCTAAGACGTTTTCGTTGCGGTTCAAGTTCTGACTGGGTGTTTCTAAACCTAAGAATGTCAAAGTCTTTTGTCTCTTCTATTAGCGACAATATTGATCTTATTGCATTAGATGAATACTCGTCTATTGCAAACTGCATTAGATTTCCAGTTGTACTGATCTCGAGAGGAACTTTTCTAATATTAGTCTGTAAACGCAAAATATCTTCTTTTAGTCTTGACAAATCCTCTTGGTTCTTGATGTTGTTTGAGGATAGGATACTCTCCGCCTTTATGATCTGTCGAGTTTTTAAATCGATCTCATTTTTCTTGTTTTGATTGACAACATCTTCCTGAGAAAGAACCTCGCTTTTCTTTCTAAGTATTTCGAGTTCTACACGCAAATGTTCTTCTTCAAACAAGGGATTGATATGATCTACTTTGGAGTCACACACGGGACATTTTCCGTCTGTGATGTGTATCTTGCCGGCAATCTCTTGCTGTCCTTTTATCTTGGCTATTTTTTCGCCTACCTCTTTTAACTCCATCCGTATTTGTTCTATGTGGTATTGTACTTGTCTTATCTCAGACTCTACCTGTGGTTTGACAGACAAGGCTGATAAACTACTAGAACATTCCATGATCTTTCTTTCTTTTTCTACAATCTCTTTTTGGATAGATGTTACGGCGTTTCTCAGATATGATGCAAGTTCATCTTTCCTTTTTTCTATTTCTTTTGACTTGATCTCTTTTGGTCTTTCTATCTCTATCATACTCTGTAATGTAAAAAATTTCTTTTCTTGAATTATCTTTTCTTCCTCTAATCTCTTTTTCTGTGGTACTAAAGATAAAATTTCTTTTGATAGTGAATCAATTCTGTTTTGAAGAGATTCTATATCTGTATCGTCATAATCTAGTCTAGTCTTAACTGACATCCTAAATGCGTCAATGGCTTTCTTCATGCTTTCATATGCGATATCAAGCTTATCTGTTCCAATTATTGCGTTAACGAGTTCTTTGAATTTTCTTGGGTCTGCTTCAATGATTGATTGCAACTCACCTTGCTGTACTATGGATGCTACCTTGAGTTTTTCAAAGTCAAGTCCTATTAGAGATTCTATTTCCTGTGTCATGGATTCACCAAATTGCTTTCTTTCACCTGCCGCGAGCGGAACTATCTCTCCATTGATTTTCTCATAAAGCTGAGCTGATACAGTTCCCTTTAGATCAATCTTACGAACTGCTTCGAACTGTCTATTTTCTATGGAGAATTCTACTTTGGCGTATGCCTGATTGCTTCCTCTACGAAGCAACCCCTTTGTAGACTTTCTAATATGTTCTCCAAACAATGCAAATGTTATCGCGTCTATCACGCTAGACTTTCCAGTACCATTTGGCCCAACAAAAACTGTTACTCCGTTATCAAACTCTAGTCTGGTGTTTACATGAGAGAGAAAATTTGCTAATTCAACTGATCGTAGCATTTTTCAATCCCTTTTTGAATTGTACAAAGTTTTCACTGATTATGGCATTTGCCTCCTCGATATTTCCCTTCGAGAGATGTGGCAATAGCTCGTTTATGGCAAAATTTGCAAGCTCGGTAGTACCAAGTATATCTTTTGCAATCTTGTATATTTCGTCTTCTATTTTTATTGGTCTTTCAGTGAATACTGAACCGCTATTTTGCTCAGATGAGATATGTTTCCAAAAGCACCGTAAAGTGAGTTCAGTTAGTCGAGAGATCTGTGTTTGAACAAATCCAAGATCTAACACATCCCCGGTTATTTTTATCTCGACTACCGGTTTTCTGTCATATTTCTTAATCTTTTCAGATAATACACTAATCTCATCGGAAAGTTTGTCAATTGAGATTCTAGTGGATATCTGAGGTCTAGTATCCACTTTTATCCAGTTTAGAATAACTTCAGAACGTGACGCATCTACTTGGTAAAAGCCTTTCTGTGTGTCCTTTATACTTTCACTTGATGTAATTTCTATGGATCCCGGATATGCTAAAGGCCCCCCTAGATGGGAAAATCTTCTTATCTCTTGGTCGTGCAAATGACCCATGGCATAATATGTAAAGTTCTTTGGAAGATCCATGGAATTTAGTTCTCCAGCAAATTTATTTATTTCAGAAATACCTTGATGTAACACCAGTATCTTGTGTCCTTGATGGTTTTTTGCTTCTAGATCAGCATTGGCAAAATCCTTCTCAAATGTGTGAATCTCGCTCTTTCTTCGCTTGTCAAAACCCATTATGAGAATATTCTTGTACATGAATGATTTGCCATTTCCTATGTATCTTGAAAATTCTAAATTGTGGTATACAAAAGGCACTGGGGTTGATCTTATTCTGCTTATATCGTGATCCCCTAAAATAAAAAATGAATCGATATTGTTATTTTTTAATCGTTTCAATGCATTTGCTAGTACAACAATCGCCTTGCCGCTTGGATTTGGTACATGAAAAATATCTCCCGCAAATAGAACAAAATCTACGTGGTCTTTTATTGAAATGTCTATGGCTTGGTTAAACGCAGAATACACATCTTCTTCACGTTCTTCTGAGTGGTACTGCACAAAACCAAGATGTATGTCAGAAATATGTGAAAAAATCATATCAATCAAGCAAGAGGTCTTTTTGTATCAGTCCTTGTGTTGTTTCTTTTGCAATGTCTTTGAACTTGTCTGTTTGATTCCATTCTGATACCGCATTTAAGTCAGAACCCGATTTTCTACTTTTTACCTCATCTATGTGTACTATGGAAGGCAAATTTACCCACTGCCCAATCAGTATTGCATCACCAATGTTCAAAGATGATAACTGAGAAAGAAGGTCTTTGCTTAATGATTCTGCGGCTGATGCTATCTGTTGCTGATCATCATCTTGCACAATCTTCATTATTGCAAGAGACCCCATCTGGCTTAGCACATTTGGGTCTATGTTTCTTGGTCTCTGTGATACTACGCATAACCCAATTCCAAATTTACGGCCCTCTCTTGCTACCTTTGATGCCCAGTATTTAGTATCGGTGTGTTCGCCTTTTGGTATGAATACATGAGCTTCTTCTACTATGACCGATATTGGCGCAAGAAACTTGTAATTTTTTCTATGTGTTGATTTGCCTTTTTTTTCCCATACTGATTCCTTTCTATGCTGTAAAAGTTCTTGTAAATAATATGATAATCCAGCATTTGCCTGTCGCTCGCTTAGTTCTGCTATATTCAATACATTTACCCTGCCTTCCTTTATCAAATCCACGGGGTCTCCGCAATCCGGGTCTAGTATGTCTGAAAATCTATGCTGGGCATCATCTATCTTGTCTAGCACCCTGCTTGCGCTGTCTGCATAGCCTTTTGTGGTTTGGCCAAACGTAGTAACATTTTCTTTTAAAGATGACCAAAAGTCTTTTGCCTGCTTGACTGAATCTGTAAGTGATTCTCGTAAGACTCTCTGTTGCTTGTCTGCATTCTCGCGAAGTTCTATGACTTCGGCTAATTTGTCTGCAGGCAAAAGCCTGGGATTTATTTTTGCCATCATGTAATTTATCTTGGCAACATCAAGATTTTCATAGTCGTTATGATAATCAAAAATAATCAGTGTACCATTTAATGTTGCAACATGTTTTGCTATAAGTGAAACAAGATTGCTCTTTCCCATTCCAGTCATTGCAAGAATGGCCAAGTGCCTTGATACAATTTTATTGATGTTTATTTTTGCCTCAATGTTTGAATTCCTCAAGAGTAAACCTATCTTAATCCATTCATTTCCCACAGGTCCAAATATCATTCCCAAATCATGCTGTGTTGCTTCGAGAATTGAAGTCCCGGGAAGGGGCGGAATGGCAGGAATCACAACATGCCCTTTTTGTAACTTATCCAAAAATCCAAGTATGCCTATCTTTACCTTGTAGTTCTTATCTCTGGAATTGATCTCAGCAACTTCTTTACTCTCTACTGCCTCATCAAAATTTCTAACATTTGTTAGTGCATCACTTGATATTGCAGACTTTTCAACCAGACCAAGAATCTTACCATCCTGTGAACCTATTATGACATACTCTCCAACAGATAGAGGTCTTGATGACTGTGCGATTACTTCGGTTGGCTTTGATTCTCCAATCACAACACCTATTGTCAATTCAACACTTCCCTAGAGCCAATCTCGTTTGCTAATCCATATAGACTAACAAGCCTAGACAACTCTGAATTGGTTATCTTGCAATTCTCATGTGCTAACTTTAATGCGTATGGATATCCTCCAACGCTGTTTTTTGTTAATCTATCCAAAAGAAATTTTATCTCATCCTCGCTGATTCCTGATCCAAATAACTCGATCTTGATCAATGGCGTAGAGTCTCTTAGTCTTGCATAAACATATGATACAATCTTGCCTGGACCAAGTGAATTGTCGACAAATACCTTACTAAAGCCAGGTCTTCTAACTGCGTGATTGTAATAGAATATATCTCCTGCCGCAGAACCAAGTTTCTCAAATTGTTTTCTTGCCGACGATGTCTTTGATATGAAAACAACATTTCCCCTCTTTTTGATTGCCAAAATGATGGAATTGCCAAGTGAAGACTGTCTAGTGAGAAACTGAGAATAAAGTGAACCATCAAGTGCTACTATGTCAGCCTTGTCAACTGAAATAACACATGCTTCAACCTCCATCCTGCTTGCTTGTATGTCAAGCTCTGGGGCGGGCTGACCTAGCCCTTGATTGTGCTCCTCAGTTATGATTTGACCATCTGACTTTATTGATACCCCGGTAACGACCCATAATTCAAGTCCTTGAAACTTTGTACTGTTATAACTACTATCT
>DAHUYT010000026.1 GCA_027315065.1 Nitrososphaerota archaeon
AACTCCTCTACTGTCATCATCTTTTGCCTTCCTCCAGCGTTTTTTTTAAAGCATCGTTGACCATCACAATCTCACCAGTTATTCTCTTGAGGATGTCATTTTCTCTCTTCATTGACTTGAAGGTGTCACCATCTGATGATCCTGCAAGTGCCGCCTTTCCCCCCTCCAGAAACTTTTCCTTCCAGGGATAGAACGTATTTGGTGATAAATTGTACTTGCGGCATATCTCTGCAGTGCCGATGTTTGTTGTAAGAGATTCTATTACAATTCTTGCCTTCTCCTGTGGTGTCCACTTTGTTACCATGATGTCACGCCTCCTGTATTGTTCAAAAAGTCTGTGTCCTGAGGTGGTCTTATTCTAGAGGGGTCCGGACCAAAAGTCTTCCAAGATTTTCGGATTTTCCTTTAGAAATACGATAAATTTTCTAAGCCGCTTTATAGTCTGAGGATTTAGATGGTGTTCTATTCCCTCTGTATCTTGATTCGCTATCTCGTGGCTTATGCCAAGCATCTTAAAAAACTCTAGCAAAATTCCGTGTTTTTGCCTTATCGCATATGCGACTGCATTGCCTTTTGCAGTGAGGTTTATTCCCTTGTATTTTTCATATTCTAGATAGCCATTGTCACCAAGTCTTTGAAGCATTTTTGTAACAGAGGGAGCGCTAACGCTTAGATATCTTGAAATATCAATTGTATTTGCATATCCTTTCAGTTCAACAAGCTCCGATATTACTTCCAAATAGTCCTCCACTCTCGAGTAATCACCCTTGATCGATTTATGAGCCTCCTTAATAGATTCAAGCCTTTCACTGCGTTTTTCCTTCATAGTACAAGTCAGGGAGATCTTGAAGCGATATAACCTAATCTTTTGATCAGAAATCTTTACCTTATTGTGATTGATCTTTTGCATGAAATCTTAACTAGAGATCTTAAAAATTGAGATAAATGGATGAGGAGTTTAAAAGGCGTATTCATAAAATTAAGAAAATGAACGAATCTATCAAAAGGCGGACCAAGATTTACTCTGCGTTAGGAAATTTGGATGATAGAGGCACCGCCAGGGCTCTGGGTTCTTTACAACGCGCGCCTTCACCGGGCAAGAAGATCCAAAAAATAGGATTTATTTTATTTTTGTCGCCAGAACCATTTACCACTGTTGCAGGCGTTCCAATGATCATCGCAGGTAAGTATTTGAATAAAGTGTACAACGGTTCCACAATAGCAGACATAGGTCATGAAACAAAGAACTTTACAAGAAGCGTGTCAGATATCAAGGACAAAATGCGATAGTTTAAGTTTTTTCATTAGCACATTCTTGCATTAGTTTTTAACTAGATATACATCATAATTTTCATGGCAACAAGAGGTCAGGTATTAATTCCGATAGCCATTACTGCAGTAATAATTGGCATAGTTGGAGTATTAACAATTCCTGCAGACTCTAAGCTTGCCGAGGTTAAGTTTCCAAAAGGAGTTGTGAAGATAGACAATGTAACTCTGGATGTGCAAGTAGCGGAAACAGATGCCCAAAGATCGAGGGGGTTGATGTTTCAAAACCAGATACCTTATGATCAGGGAATGATCTTTATGATGAATAACGAACAGGTTATTCCCATATGGATGATGAACATGCAGTTTCCTCTTGATATAATTTGGTTTGATGGTGACGGAAATGTAGTCCATATAGCAAAATACGTACAACCATGTAAATCAGCCCTTGAGACTGTAACATGCCCAGTGGACAACGGCGGGGGCAAGCAGGCAAAGTATGTATTAGAAGTGACTGCGGGTTTTGTTAACAAGTTCAATATAACAAAAAACTCCAAATTACAAATAATATCCATTTGATTTAGTTTCTGTGAATTGTTTTCCTTAGATCATTGAATGCAGTGTTAACTTCATCTACTGCAGCTTCATCTTCCAATGTACTTACATCACCTATGTTTTCATTGTTTGCCACGGCCTTTAGTAGTCTTCTCATTATCTTCCCGCTCCTTGTCTTTGGCAACTTGGAAACAATATACAGTTGATCAGGCGTTGCAATTGGACCTACTAAATTCCGTATGTGTTGGATGAGCTCATCCTCTAACTGTTTACTTGAAGTTACGCCTTCTTTTAGTACCAAAAATACAATTATGGATTCACCTTTTACTTCATGTGGGATTCCACATACAGCCGCCTCTGCTACTGATTTATGAGATACAAATCCGCTTTCAATCTCGGCAGTACCAAGTCTGTGACCTGCCACCTTTAAAACATCATCTGCTCTTCCCAACATCCAAAAGTAACCATCTTTGTCCTTAATCGCAAAATCCCCTGAATAATACATGCCCTTGTACTTTGACCAGTATACAGTCTTGTATTTCTCATCATCTGCCCATAGTGAAATAAGCATTCCAGGCCATAGATTCTTTACTACAAGATACCCTTTTGTTTCCGGTGGAAGATCATTTCCATGTTCATCCACTATACCAATATTGATTCCTGGCAACGGTCTAGTTGCAGACCCAGGTTTGAGGGATATTGTTTCTAGGCCTGGAACCGGCGAGATCATTATCCCACCAGTTTCTGTCTGCCACCAAGTATCTACTATGGGACAGTTCATTTTCCCAATTACTTTGAAATACCATTCCCATACCTTTGGATTTATTGGCTCGCCTACAGTCCCAAGCAGTCTTAAACTAGACAGATTTTTTGAATTTGGTGACTCGTCACCATATTTCATAAACATTCGCAGTGCAGTTGGAGTCGTATAGAGAATTGTGACCTTGTATCTTTCAATCAGATCCCAAATTCTCAAAGGCGTTGGAAAAACTAGTGCTCCCTCATACATCACCTGAGTTACGCCATGCATCAAAGGTCCATATACAATATAGCTGTGACCTGTAACCCAGCCAATATCAGCAGTACAAAAATAAATGTCAGATCCCTTTATATCAAAAATCCACTTGAATGTGCTGTAAAGGTGTACCAAGTATCCGCCAGTTCCGTGAAGAACACCTTTTGGCTTTCCCGTAGTTCCGGAGGTATACAGAATGTAAAGAGGATGAGTGCTATCTAGTTTTTCGGGCTCGCAATATTCTGATGCATTGTTTACCAGATCATTCCAGATTCTGTCTTTTTTTCCCAGCGTTATAGGGATCTTGGCATGTACATATACCACTACATTTTCCACAAAATCAAAATCTGATACTGCCTCGTCTATGACTCGTTTTAGTTCTACTATTGCCCCTCTCCTAAATCCCCCATCTGCTGTGATTATGATCTTGGATTTGGAGTCATAAACTCTGTCTCGGACAGATTGGGAACTAAATCCTGAGAAGATCACAGTATGAACCGCTCCTATTCTTGCACATGCAAGCAAAGAAACAACCAATTCTGGAATCATTGGCATATATATCGTAACCCGGTCTCCCTTTTTCACCCCAAGTGACTTGAGAGAGTTTGCTACTTTACATACATAGTTCAATAGTTCATCATATGTGAGAGTCCTAGTACCACCATTTTCGCCTTCCCAGAGTATGGCAGCCTTCTGAGGACTTTTTTGAACAGTCACGTCAAGTGCGTTATAGGATGCATTAATTTTGCCATTTACAAACCATTTTGCGAAAGGTGGATTCCATTCTAGTGTTTTAGTCCATTTTTCAAACCAGTAAAGTTTGTGCGCTTCTTCTTCCCAGAATTTTATGTAATCTTGATTTGCCCTTTTTCTTGTTAGAGCATCATTATTTCCAAGACCTATCAAATATGCAGTATCCAACAAGTACGTTTTGTATTAGTCTTAAAAAAAAGGTTCGCTTAAAAGGAGGCAGGAGCGAATCTTCCCATCCTATCAGATCATCAAGAAGACGATATTCTCTTGAGCCAATCTGAGTCTTGAGTTTCTTCCTCACCATCGGCTCCAATAGCAACTGGTTTTGGTGTTGATATTTGGGGATTTGTATTACCAATTACCGTTTCAGTAGATATCGGTGTCTTTGGTTGAGGAGAGGAAGCGGTTTCCGCCTTACCCAGGTAGGAAACGGCAGCTGAATGAACGTCCTGTTTTGGACTTTCTGTTCGCTCCACTATATCAACTGAAAGATCGTTGATGCGACGTTGAATGTTTACTATCTCTGCCTTCTCGTGTTCGATGTGTTCGATGATTTCAACTGTGTGGGCCTTGACTGATTCATACTTGGTATCAGAGATCTCATTGCTTTTGTTTTGTAGTTTGGCATCAAATCGTAACATTCTGATTGACCTGAGCTGATTGTCAAGATCTGACAGTCTATGCCCCAATTTTTCGTTGATTTGTTTTTCGGTCTCATCCAGAGTTAGTAGCTTCATCTTATATTTCTCATGGATCAATTCAGCATCCTCCTTCATGTCGTCGTTTTCAGATACGATGTCTATCAACGCACGAATTCGGCGCAATGTAAGGCCTTTTTCCCGCAACAACCTCTGGGCATCCAATCTCCATCTAGGAATGAAGATCACGAATTGCCCCTGAACTACTAGTTGCTCAAATGGAACTTGTTTTAGCCCTTCAGAACCACAATCTACACCTACGGTTTGTACACTTCCATCAATGTCGGTTATGGTTCCTATGACCTTACCAATGTAAGTGCCATACATGTCCTTAACCTGCTTGCCGATAAACTCGACATCTTCTTTGCTCATTGGACACATGTCATATTTTTGATATAATCAGCAAAGTGTTAACAAGGTTTTCAACTTTGGTAAGATCATTTTAGCTAAGTTTTCTCGGGTTTTTGAAAATTTAGTAATTTTAAAATCATATGTGTTGTAATGGTTCAACAATGATTACAAAGGAAGAACTAGACGAAGTATTACATTTTGTTGCAAAGCGATGGATAGACATGAGTCGCGATCCAAACCACAAAGCATTTGAAAATATGCCTACAGATTTTTGGATGAATTCAATGGGAGGCACCGCAGGGGAAGGCAGATGGGTAACGACTTTGATGTACACCGAGGATGCATCAGAAGCCGAGTCATTTAAAGACATACTACTTAGATGGCAATCAAGACGCAATACACTAAAGACAGGATCGACTGATTTGATCCAGATCGGGAAAAAACGTGATGATACGACAGATTATTTATAACTGAATTACTTTCCAATCGTGTTGTCAGAGTTTTCTGAATCTGAAAAAGAGATCTTACTAAAACATTTTTCTAATGTAGATGATTCTGTTTTTGCAATTATAACTCCTCGACAAGTAGATCGCGGAGCCCTGATGTCAAGATACAGCAGAACTGACAAGAGTATGCGCAAAGTCTTTCTTGATGAATTTCTGCAAAATAAAAATCGCGGAGAAGAATTTTACAACAAGGTATTACTAGAATATGGAGATGATTCTGTTGCAGAGCTTGGCGAAGCCCAGATCGCAGTAGAAGGACTGTCCAATATAGCAGTAAAGAAAATAGAAGATCGCAGAATAGGATTATCATATCTTGAAAAATCCTCACGATATGTGGCTTGGGATAAAAAGATCAATGGGGAATACAAATTTTTCAAAGACCCAGACATAATGAGTTCAAAGTATGCAGACAAGTATCTAGAATCTTGCAATTTAGATTTTGACGTGTATTCTAGAAACATCCAACCCATGATATCATACATTCAAGAAAGAGAACCTATTGAGAAACAAAAATTCAAAAATTCAGCAGGAGCCGATGTTCTGTTTTTGCAACTCAAAAATGAGGACGATGTAAAGTCTGCCACACGCATCTACAATGCAACAATCAAAGCCAAAGCATTAGACGTCCTGCGCGGCTTGCTGCCTGCCTCAACTCTCACAAACGTTGGAATCACAGGTAATGGTAGAGCATTTGAATATCTTCTCACCATATTATATTCCTCAAATCTAAAAGAAGAGCGAGAAATTGGCAGGAAAATACACATCGAACTTGATACTACCATCAAGTCATTTATCAAAAGATCAGATGACAAATACGGAAAGCTCTTGCAAAACTATCTCTCTGAATTGAAAGGTGTTGCAAAAACATTTGGCAAGAAACATCTCAAAGCCAGAAAATCAAAAGACTTTCTTGTTGAATTGGCAGAATCAGAACCTGAGAAAAAAGCAGAAGACATGACAATTTCTGCGCTGCTATACGAACAGTCTACTGGAATGTCATATGGAGAGATTTTAGCTCAAGTAAAGAAGATGAATGTTTCCACAAGGAAAAAAATTATCAAAACTTTTTCAAGTTTACGGATGAACAGGCGACAGAGACCACCAAGAGGATTTGAGATGGCACAATACACGTTTGATCTACTGACCAACTTTGGCATGTTCCGTGACTTTCATAGACATCGCGTGCTAACACTAGAAAGACAGTTGTTAACGGCAAACCATGGCTTTTCAGTTCCAGAAGAAGTAGTGTCACTTGGAATAAGAAAGGACTTTGAAGACTGCATGTATAAATCAAAAGAAGTTTTCGATTTGTTGGAAAAAAAGATTCCAGAGCCGGCGCAGTATGTGGTAAACTTTGCATACAGGTATCATTATTTTATGAAATTAAATCTAAGAGAAGCTGTTCACTTGATAGAACTTAG
Source organism: Nitrososphaerota archaeon (assembly GCA_027315065.1). Taxonomy (GTDB): domain Archaea; phylum Thermoproteota; class Nitrososphaeria; order Nitrososphaerales; family Nitrosopumilaceae; genus Nitrosotalea. The sequence goes on from DAHUYT010000026.1 coordinate 6,569, forward strand.
AACTGTTCCGCAAGGACATTCAGATTATCGTAGAGTTGCACAAGAGATGTTCAAGTCTATTAAAAAAGCACATCCAAATCTTAGTCAGATAATAAAATATGCTGATCTTAAAAGTTATAGTCTTGAAAGGCTGGAATCTGAAAAAAGAATAGAAGAGAAACGAAAGAGACTACGCTAGAATTTTTATTTTATTTGAACCACTGTTCCAAGTTGTGGCTTTTTTTCTCTAATGATTTTTTTAATCTATTCAGCGATGCTTCTACTCTTTCGATGGAAAAATTTCTGTCCTTTGTAAGATATGTTGTTATGCCTTGATAATCAACATCTCCAAACTTTAGCTCAGATACGTTTGCTACTTTTGGATTCAGAAATATATTCCTTATTTGCCGGTAGTCAATTTGATCTAGTTTTTCTTGAATTTGCGGTATTTCTTCTAGTCTTCCATATTGTTTCACGGCCTTCAATGCTGTCTTTGGCCCTATCCTCTCAAATCCATCAGGATTAAAATCAGTGCCTATCAATATTCCAATATCCACCAATTGATCCCGCGTTATGTTTAGAGCATTCAAGGTTTTTACAAGATCTATAATTTCAGGCTCCACTTCGATGGTGGTGTTTCTGTTAGGCAGTTTTCTTTTACCACTATTTGTAAAATTTCGTACGAGTTTCTTTGCTCCAAATAAAAGTGAGTCAAAATCCTGGCTTGCAGATACATGAGCCTGTCCAGTTATAGTCATGTGAGCTGCAGTAGCTTCGCCTTCTGATGGAGCGTCAACAAAAGGAATCCCAAATAGTCCTAACAATATTTTAGAATCCTCAACCATCCCATCCTTTAGAATCGATGTTTGTTGTGCATACTTTTTTGCTTCTTCATATCTTCCTTGACTAACCGCGTTTTCATATTTTATAGTGGCCTCTTTTTTGATCTGTTTTCTTCTTTCAATCTCGGCTGATTTTAGGGATGGGGGTTTTCCATCAAACACATAAACTGGCTTTATCCCAAGAGATAAGAAATTGATATTTCTGTAAAAAAGACCTGTGATGTGGCTAGTGATTTTTCCACTATAATCAGTTAGAGGTAATCCATCAGGTCCACGAATAATGGATAAGAATTGATAGATTGCATTGTACGCATCTATCGCAACAATTTTTGATGCAAAAGATTCAAGAGTGGTTTTTTCTCTGACACATAGTGCTTTAAGATCTAATCCCATAAGTTTAGTTTAGAAGATGGTGATTTTTGCTTTTCCTATTTTTTTCTGGTGCCCGATTTGGATTCCCAACCTCTTTCAATTATCTCTTCGTAAATGTTTGAGAGTTTAGGTATAGCCTCACCTTTTTCTGCTGCTATCTTGACCTTTTCACGGTAATAATTTTCAATTACCTTTGCAATATTGCCATCAATGGTGATAGATACACGAGTCTTTGTCAAAATGCCTTACCTAATGATGGATTGGAATATCAATAATAAACTATCTATTATCAATTATTGCAAATTATGAAATCAGAGCAAAACCATCCCTCGTAGCCTGTAGTCTGATCACCTTATCTTTTGACAAACCAAGATGAACTAGAAGATCCTCAATGGTAGAATCATCCGAGAGGGCATATTTTTTTCCTTGAAACTCGATGGATATACTCTTCTTAGTTATTGCTTCCATTCGATGTTCCTATAATAGATTGTCTACTTTATATCCTTTATTATATATTTGATCACCTGATCACTTTATTCTCATTGTATTTATGTGCCCAGAACCGAGTCTTCACAGGTTGCCAGGTTAGCCAAGCGGTACGGCGACCGCCTCGAGATCACATACAGGACAGCGGTTGTGCTTCTGCACTCAGGGGTTCGAATCCCTTACCTGGCGTACCTTAATTTTCATTTAAAATTTCTAGAAATTTGTTCGTATTTTAATCCAAAATTTTGAGATTCGAACTAAATGTTTGACACCCACTGAGGCATATGACAACAAGATCTAGAGAGTTTTGAATTGAAAAAACATACCCGTCAAATGTATCAAATATGATGTTTTTGTATGGCCATTATCACAATTAGGAATCATCGTTTAGTCTTAAATTCTATGAATAGGTTAATAACTTCATGCCTACACGATCATCTACCAAGATCCAAATTGGTTTAGAAGAGGACGAAGTAGAAACAATCATCTCAATCTTAAATTTTTGCAGTACTTCCTGTCCAATCTCTGAGATGAACGAACATGTAAAAATTGACCACGGGATGATTCAAAAAATACTTCAGAAAATGCTAGAGTCGATTACACTAAACGAACAGAAACCAGATGATCTGTCAAAGGCGGTCAAGTTAGATCACTAAAAACTGGGCTGAAAATACTACATAGATGATTAGATGGCTTATGAAAATTCAAAATGTTAATTTAATGAGTACAAATAGGTGTCCAATGCAATGCATGTTGGCTCCTGCTAGAACCATATCAGTAAGATCTGCATTTGGAAGATTTTCGCCTGCCAAGTAGACACCTCCCAATTAGTATGATCAAGATTTGCAAATGCCAAGTCGGCATTTTTTGATATTATAAAACCAAGACCAGGGTTTCGCAAGTCTGCTCCAGATAGGTCTGTTCATGTGAGATTAGAATTCTATAGATCAACATCTAAGAAATTGTTTCCAGCGGCGTTGGCTGCTGTAAAATTGATGCTTGTCTCATCGATAATTTTACGATCAATTGAAAACCATCGTTGCATTTTACACCATTTGCCTGCATTCCTGACTTGAACTGCGTTAATGGAGACGTGTACTGTTCTGAAGATTCACGTGCACAACAAAAGCTGCATCCCCATCGCATTTTTGTCAGTGACATGACGAACCCCCCCCCCCCCTTACGAGTTACAATTATGCCAACCTCTAATTTATCAATATCAACAATCATTGTGTTTCTAGTTATGTTTTTGGGCCCAGCATTTCATCACTTTTTACATTTTGGTCCCATTTACCCTTAATCCCTTTGAAAATGATATACCCACCTCCTCCGATAATACCTAGTGCCAGACCTAGATAGAGAAATGCATTGTGTTCTTTTTGAGCACAGTTAACATGTACTGCCGTTCCAGAAGAATAATCATAACAGTCATCAAATTGGTTTTTCTGTATAGAAATCTGAGTGTATTGTGAACCTGCCATACCAGCAATATAAAAACCTGCAAAGATAATTAGAGATCCCAACATTATCAGCCTGATATCACTCACGGCTGTATTTTCTCATGCATAATATTTAACGTTGTGACATCTATAATGGTACATGGTTTTCGGTTTTGGAAAGAAGAAAGCGGTAGAAAGTACAATTGATCCAGTTCAGCAGCAGAGAGTTGTGTCATTACAAGAAATCCCAGCAATCATCAAAGAACTTGAAAGCCCACGTATATCACATATACTCCAAGAGGCCAAGCGGTTAAAAACAGAGATTGGGCTAAATCAAAAAAATATCCATGACATAATTCTCCATTTAGAATCAGACGATCTAAAACTTGATGACGTGGATAAGAACCTAAAGACAGTTGGAATGAGAGGCAAAGATGCAGTAGTATCTACCATCAAGAAGGAAACAGAGGCCAGATTAACCAATATTGAGAGATATGATGATGTGATAACCACCAATAATGAGGTTAATCAAATGCTCAAGAGAATAGGAGACATTTTAGGGGTACATACAAGAGTGATGCATGTTTTTGCAAGAAAATATGCAGATAGACTAAAAGAGGAGATTTCAAAACTCTCTCAAAATAGAAGCATCTTACAGAGATTAATAAATGAGCAAGAAAATTTCAAATCCGATTCCTGTGCCATACTTGAACTTATTGAGAAAATCAACAGTTTGAAGATTGAAGAAGATCAAAAAAAACACAGGTTAATTGAGATTACAAATGAGAAAAAAGAGGCGTTGCACGCAATTACACGACTTGAACAAGAGACATCTGAATTGAGGGCAACCCCAGAATACAATGAATTCCTAGAAGTGCGAAAAAAAATAGATCACTTGTCTCATGAAAAACATGAGATAAGGAGAAAAATAGATGCACAGTTTATCAAGATCTCAAGACCTCTTAGCAAGTATAGTTATGTCTCTTCATTTGACAAGCCAATGAAAAAGATGATGGAGGAACTTATTTCAGATCCCTTCGAGGTAATCTCAATCCATAATAAAGAACTAGTCGTTGAGATTTTACAGGCAACTGCAAAGTCAGTTGTGGCAGGAACCATTTCAGTAAAAGATTCAGACAAGTCAATAGAATTAATAGAAGATACAATAGATAGACTAGATGAATTTTTAAAACTAAAAGTTGCCTTTACGAAAAAAGTTTCTGATCTAGAATCCAGTCTAAACATATTTGACATAAAAACATTAGAGACAAAAGAAAAAGAACTCGAAAAGGCAAGATCAAACATAACTGATTTTGAAGCATCTAGTAAAAAAATAGAAAAAGAGATCAAAGATAACGAGTCACAATTGGGTGCTGTAAAATTAGAGATAGAATCTAAGATGACCAGCCTGAATAATGGGAATGCCATCATCATTAAAACATAGGATTGGGATCTCGATTACCCACACTTACAAATGTGTGAAGTTTTCTAAGGTTAATTAGTTTCCATGTAAAGGTCATATTATGATATTTAAGAGAGTACAACCAACGCGTAGAACTGTAACCATAACTGAACAAATCAGAGATGGGATTCTTACTTACTGTAAGATGAACCACCCTAACGAGGGAATACTCATTTTACGCGGCAAATACAAGAAAGGCCTGATCTTTGTTGATGGTCTAGTCATACCTCCTTTTTCACATACAGGTCCTACATTTGCAGGTTTTCCATATTCATTTCTGCCTTTAGATGCAAGTTATGTTGGCACAGTTCACTCTCATCCCAGCGGTGCGGCAAAGCCTTCTGTCACCGATCTGCACAATTTTTTTGGTTTTGTCTCAATAATAGTGCAATCTCCCTATGATGATAATGACCTGTTTGCCTACGATCGTGACGGAAATATACTTGAAATAACAATAAGTCTAAATAAATCATAACAAAAATTTATAAGCTTTTTGCTATAACAGGTAATGTTGATAAACTACAAGACATACCTTATTTTCCTTTTCGGATCACTTGCAATCAGTATAGGATTACAGATGCTTTTACCATGGCCATTTGGCTTGATAGCTGCATTAGCCATATTCATAGTATTTCCACTCTTCTTGAGAAACAGAGCACTCAAAAGAATGGGAGGAATGGGCACAGATGCTGGTAGCAGTGGAGGTGGGTTCTTTGGACAAAGCCAAGGAGTCAAATACATTTGCCTTGCATGCAATAACAGATTCAAGGGTGGCACTTGCCCAAGATGTGGTTCCAAAATGAAAAGAGCCGATTTCTAAACTTTAAAAATGACTCTTGAAGATCTTAGAAAGAAGGCACTATTTCAAAATACAATAGACACATGGATAATGCTGTGCGAGGAGAAGAATTTGGATTGGTATTCTTCAGAAAATTATAAAAAATTCATGGCATATCTCTTTCAAAATGGACTCAAACTACAAAAATTTCCGTTGTGCATCAAAGAGTCTGGGGGAACATACCAAAGGGGAAAAGACAAAACCCAATTTGCAGAAGTCCTGTCTCAATCTACAGACCCCAACGCCGCAGCGTATACAATTAGGCTTAATGACGAAACAATAAAGATAATTCGTCAGTTCAATTCTAGCGTCGTAGCTTAGGATTAACTATTGTGTCCATTGCATGACCGATAAAGACAAAAGCAAGACCTGTTATTGCAATCATTATCCCGGGGGGAAGTATCCACCACCAAAGCCCTCGTTCTGCAGCTCCATAGACGCTAGCATCATGCAGTATCTGACCCCATGTAGGAAAAGTTGGATCACCTAGCCCCAAGAAGCTAAGCCCTGCTTCCGTAGTTATTGCAGCTGGAACAGAAATTGCTATGCTCGCAAATGTGTAAGGAAGGAGTTGCGGCAGTACATGTTTGAATATTATTTTGAAGTCTTTTTGCCCCATTAGTTTTGAGGCCTCAATGTATTGCAATGTTTTAATCTGCATAACCATACTTCTAGATACCTTGGCTACCCCTACCCAACCAAATATTACTAAAAATCCCACTATGAGAAATATACTGTTCCCGAGTGTTACTGCCAAAATAATCAAGAGTGGAAGTGCCGGCATGGCATATATGACATCGTTGAAACGCATCATTGTCTCGTCAATAGCCTTTCCCTTAAAGCCAGCAAATACGCCGTAGACAAGTCCTAACATCACAGAACCTATTGATACAGTAATTCCAATGAAAAGTGCTAATGGAGTACCCAACAAAATCCCAATTGCCAAGTCACGTCTTAATTCATCGGTACCCATGAGCCCATAGACCTTACCACCTAGAATGAATTTCGATTTGTCAAGTGTGATGCCGCCATCTGCATCATAGATTGACACCTTGAAGACATAATGACCCTTTAGAGACCTATTTTGATCAAGGTCTGAAAAAACAAGATCTTGGGAAGGAACATCAGTAACAGCAAATTGGAATGTGATATTGTTTTCTAGATTCTTTTTTATTGAATTATCGGTAGAAAAGAGCATCCCACTAAACATTGTTTCATTGTAAGATTGCGGCAAGGATACGGACGTGAGTACTGAGCTTATGCCATCGGGTCGTGTTACCGATAGTTGCATTAATGGAGTACCAGTATATTTGGCAGAATACTGATAGATAAAATCACTTGGAAATGAATCATATTCATAGTCTACCGCAAATACATCTGTTACGACAGTTACATTTCCAGATTTTTGGTAAGATTCCTGTGGACTCAAAATCATGTGTTCGGGAAGCTTTTGAGGTAGAAAATAATTCACCCAGGCAGGAAGTGCAGATTTTGGATATGTAAGCCAACTTACAGGATCATTCCACTCTTTAAAAGTTTCAACACGCATAGTGACAAAAGCAGCTATTGACATGCAAAGCAAAACGACCAGAATTCCTATCCCTACTAGGCCTATACCATTGCTTGAGAATTCTTTCCAAATCTCCTTTGCAGAGAGATTCATTCCCTTCGTACCCTCGGATCGAAATATCCGTATAATATATCTGCCAAAAATATACTAATAAGAAAAAAGGCAGTAAGAACATAGGTTGCGCCAATTATTACTGGCAGGTCGTGCACACTTATTGCTTCATAGTAGAGTCTTCCCATACCAGGCCAGTCAAATACAGCTTCTGTAATTATTGCTCCGCCAAGAGATCCGGAAAGACTAAGGGCAAGGACGGTAACAATAGGAGGAGCGGCGTTTTTTAATGCATGACGATATAGAATTTTCTTCTCATCGATTCCTATAGTTTTCTTTGCTGTGATAAAGTCTTCCTGTAGAACACCAACCAGAAAGTTGCGAACAAGATATGCCCAAGAGCCAAATCCAATCAGGACAAGAGTAATGAGCGGCAGAGTCATATGATATAAGAGAGACACAAGATATCCCGGATCCGTAGAAGGTATTGTTGGAGTTGCTCTTGCTGGAAATATAGGATATACGAATGCAAACAAAAAGATCATGATAAGGCCCACCCACCACACAGGAAAACTACTACTTACGATGGCAAAACTAGATGTTATCTTATCAATTTTAGAGTTGACTTTGTTTGCAGCAATAGCTCCCAAGAATATACCAAGTAATGAAACTATCGCAGTAGCAGTAGTAAAGAGAAGGATGGTATTTGGAAGTCTTTCAAGTATTATGTCTTTGACATTAGAAGAACCCGTGTTACTTGTGAGAAATTTTGCATGACCAAAGTCCAGTGTCAATATTTTATACATGGCAAGTCCGACTCTCTGTGGAGTGTACCAAGGCTGGTCAAGACCCAACGCATCTATTCGCTGATTGATCTGATTTTTGACATACAAGTCTAGCTGTTCGGGGGTCTTGAAGCTTGAGATAAGATTTTTGTTGTTTGTTACCTGCTGCCTGATCTCTAGCGCCACACTCTGCTTTAATATTGAGTCCATGTTAGAACCAACAAGTGCTATTGTTATCAGAAGTGTTGCCATAAGGACGCCAAACATCGTAATAGCACGTTTTACAAGATATTTTTTGAATCCCATCTCATATTACCGTAGTTTCAAAGTTTGTTTTGCTCTTATCTTCTTATAGACAAAGACTATTGCCACGCCTACAATTAACAAAGGAATGATCATAGCGTATTTCTGAGTATTAACAGTATTCTGTGTCACAACATTGATGTCCACAGGCGGGATTTCATATCCCTTTCCCATAGCAAGAAAACTAGTACTAAATGTATCTGGCCTATAGGCAGAATCTGAAATAGTAAAGATTTTCAAATCATTTGCACCAACAGTGAAATTCATTGTTTTTTCCGCTGGAACTACAATACTGAAATTTCCATTGCTAGAGTTTTGTATTCCGCTATAGACAATTTTTCCCTGCGCATTAATGAAATAATAGTACACGTTGGAATCAAGAGTGGTTGAAATGGGAATATCAAGTTCCTGTCCAATAGTTACAACTGTGGGCATGTCTACTTTCTCTATCTTTGGAAGTTTTACTTGCTCAAATTCCTTCCAATATCCAGCACCAAATGGATATGTAGGATCGTCAAATGACTTCAAGGTTATAGTTCTTGCCTCAGGTGAGTACCTGTCAAGATAAAACGGACCGTTGCTTATCATTGCATTTCCATGTTTGTCTATCCACGATATTGAAGAATTGTATCTTGAATCGCAGTAACTTGAATTAACAAAACCAGTCAGTGCGTTTGGTATGGAGTTGTTCTTCTCAAATTCTTGAAGATTAGATTCCACAATCTTGGCATCTTTTGGAACTATTAATGATAGCCAGTCAACATTTTTGCTTATTGCATCTGACTTTGAGAATGCCAGCTTTCCATCGGTGACCGATTTTTCCATTGCATACATTAACTCCCATGGCATGACAGGCCAGACCTGAGCAGAATCTGCTATTTCACGATCGTCAAAATGCCAGTAATTCTGATATACTTCAATAGTATCATTGTCAATAACTCTAACTCCTATCAGCGTGTTTGCAGCTTGGTTTGCCTTTGGAGAATATTCAGAATCAAATGTATTAGTTTGTGATGCTTTATCCCACCCCCACTGATAGAGAAAATAAATCCCGTAAAGTACATCGTTCATGTCCATAGGACGCCCATTATGCCAGTTACTAAATTTCATATGAAATGTTATTTTACTTGTTGACTTGATACCTGGACCAACTTGAATCCATTTTTGTTGCGCCGGATCCCATCGAATTGCATCACTTGGAACATCAAGTTTTCCTTCCGGACCTGCGGTCTTGACATCCCATGTTGTTCGTACAGGAATCGTAATACCAGTATATGGATTTTTAAAATCTCCAGGATCCATTACGGGTGCTGATATTTCTTGACTGTATGAATCAGTAAATCCTGCCACTGGATTCCACGCACCTTGATAGATCTGGCCTACACCAATTTTTAGAGTATTAGAACCATCTCGTGAATTGATCGGAGTAAGTCGGCTTGTAATACCAGCACCAAAATCATTGATTATTCCCTTGACTTTCTTATTAGCAACGTATTGGTCTACTTGTGCTGCAAGAAAAACTCTCACAGATTCCTTTATGCCATCGACGACTCCTTGTTTTAACAACTCAGCACGAGTTGCAGAGGAGGTAAAATTTCCTACAAAGATTGCCTTGGATATGGAATCCAAAGAATTATTTTTATAATTCCAATAGTCCGGATTATTGAATCCAGGCATATTTGAAAACCAAGGAGAATACATTTGAGCAATGGTTACAGAATCATACCGCACAAACCCACCCATGGTGTATGCTTCTGTGTATATATTCCACTCCATGTCCGCCGGATTTGATCCATATACAACTGAAAATGCCTTTGATAGATCGCCATAATCAGATTTTACTACAAAACCAATCTTTTGCAGTTGTGATGAAAGGATTTCACCTATTGACTTCCTTACTGGATCATCATTTCTGATAAAGATAGTGACCTCAACCGCTTTTGAATGATAATACCACTTTCCATCTATTTTTTGTGCGCCTGCTTTTGTAAGGGCGTCTGAAATCATCTGGTCTGCAAGTGATGGATTGTATCGAAAGTTAAATGATTGAAGTTTGTCCAAAATTAAAAGATAATCTGGATCATATGGATTGTATGCAGATATCATTGGCGAGCCATAACCATTCAGTATTTCATCGACAATCATGTTTCTGTCCACTAGATAGTTTAGTGCATAACGAACTTCTCTTATTGAAAATGGATTGAATTTCTCAGAAGGGGCAGGATTTACAAGAAGACTATACTCTGTTCCCGTGGACTGGAATACGTTTAGATCATGTCTTAGTTGTGGGTCTATCCTATCTGACGGTATGGATGAATAGTAAATGTCTAGGTTACCGTTTTTTACTTCCTCTATTGCGGTATTTGAATCAGAATATTGTATGAATTCTACTTTATCGACGTAAGTTCCTTTTTCACCAAATGAAATCTTTGATCCCATAATAAATAGTGCAAATATAACAACTAGCATCAATTTCATGATTTGTTTTGATTTGGTCTGTATATAACCATCGCCTATTTAATTTAGAAAGCAAAACATGGAACGATATTTTTCTAACACATTCATTGCCATACCCTGATCTTTATTTGTGGTGAGTAATATTTCATAAATAAGAGATGAGTATTTTCTATTGAATCTACAAATGATGGTCATGGGAATTAAAGGAATAATCCCAGGAGGAATTTCAGTAAAGGATTTTTCCGTGGTTACTCAGACTAGCGAAGAGAGGGCAGATAAGATATTGGATAACTTTATGCAGAATGGGATAGGAACACGCGAAAATAACACAATATATTTTGAAGAAAATGACAGGTTAAAGACAGGTATTCTGGCAATCAGCATGGGTGCTCCTATTGACGAAGTTTCCAGATTACTTGATTGGAAAGATTTCGAATCCCTTACGGCAGATATACTTGAAAGAAGAGATTTTGAGACCATGCGCAATGTCACATTGACAAAACCTAGAATGCAAATAGATGTCATAGGCATAAAGTCAGGAATCGCAATTTTAATAGACTGCAAACATTGGAACAAAATGAGCCAATCTGTACTTGAGAAGGCAGTAAAAAAGCAAGTTGAGCGCACTAAACACTTTCTATCAAAGGAAAAAATACAGGCAGCAGTGCCAGCCATAGTCACATTATATCAACATGGAACTAGATTTATTGAAAAAGTTCCCATAATACCCATCTATCAACTAGATTCATTCTGTGATGAATTCTATGGTAACCTAGAGGAATTTCATTCCTAAATCAGAGTATAAAAGAAAAATGCAGTCGTTACAACAAGAAACCCTTGTGTTATGCGCATTGCCCTGTCTAGAGATTTTGAATAATCTTCAAGCTGCTTGTCGCCCATGACTTTTACATTGGTTTCTTGTGCAAGTAATTCAAATGACGCGGAAGAAACGTTTTGTTCAGCTTTTTTAGCAAGCTGCAGGAACCATGATGTGGCATCAGCAGATTTCGACAAGCTTCCAAACTCGAAATACCCGTGTTTGTTCCTAGCATTTCTTGACTTGTAATGAGTATCAGAAGTACAGAGTTCAAGCAGATTATACCCATTTTTCGAGAAATGGTTTGCAATTTCTTCCCTTAAACCATTCTGCATGTTGTTAGCATCTGCCCAACCTAAGAAGAATTTTTCATCACCTATCTTCATGCACATAATAGCCACCTTTCCCGGACCAAGATCATCAGTCTCAATTTCTAGGTTTTCCGCATTTGCAAATCCAATCTCTATTGGCATTGCTTCTTTTGTTATTAGAGTATCCAAGTTTGATATAGATGCTTTTAGAAGATCATCTGCATCTAATTTTGATATTTCTTCTCCCATAGCATTATGACTATCGACAATCAATACCCTCTCAAAGCCACGGTTTTTTCCATATTGTTCTAACTCCGTTTTTACATATGTTGGTACATCCTCCATTCCATGTGGAGAAAGAGACAGAATTAGGACCGCCGTCTTACCAAACAAGAGCCCTACGGCCCGAGCTTTGTTTATCTGAACCGTCACTGGTTTTGTACAGCTAAATCCTTGTTGTATAGTTGAACTTTTTTGTAGACTGGCTAGATATTGCTCGACTTGAGACTTGGAAGGAAGGTTGAGAGAATGATTTGATACGCTATGCATTACCATCGCTGATGAATTAAGATTCTTGTAAATAAGATAAGTGATATTGCTCCCACCTATTGGGTGAAATGGTCCTGGATGAACATCGGGTAAAACAAGTCTGCATTCATTATTTTTTGTTTTAAATAAAATTTGAAATGTTGAAACCTTTGAAGGTTGAGAGCGTTCTTCCATCATTGTTTCCATATCTGATGCATCATTTTTTGTTGATGCCGCGATGTATGCTTGCAGAAACTTGTGAGCATTTGAAACCTTTCCTGCAGATCTATCTGTAAGTATTGTCCACGCAGTACCAAGGAAAATGAAAACCAAGCCAAAGGCAATACCCCTAGGATCAGAAAGTATTGGGATCCAACTTTCAGGTGGGACAAATGCCAGAAACATCGCAAGTGGTTGTATCAGGCATATTGCCAAAGCGCTCTTGACTTTGGTTCCAATCACTGATGTAAACAATCCTATTCTGAAGCTTGCAAAGAGAATCATGCCCTCAAATATGTAAATTTGTGACAAGAGTGGTTTTGAAAAAACATAAACAGAGAGCAATCCACCAACTATCGTGACAAGCCAAAGAAGATTTCCAAAAGCAGAGATGTGTAAAGATTTAGAATAATTGGTTTTCAATAGCCTCGAATCTATGAGCTGAGTTACGATTAACGCGGATACTATTAGCAGTATATTAAATGCAAATCTGTCATTTGACTTGAAGTAATAAAGATCAGATAAAGAAACTATTACACATGCAATAACAATTGAAATTGCAAGTGAAACATATGGTGAGGTAGGAGTGAATGTTGTAAGAGTATACCTCTTGTGTATACGTGATACATTATCAGAGCTTGCAGTCATGGCGTGAAAAATATTTTCAAAATCCATGACACAGCAATGAGGGCGGTTGGGATGGCTATCACAATCTCTGGTTTCAACTTATATCCCTTAGTTTCATCCTCAAAGAACCTTAGAAGGCCCGCGCTTGATGCAGGTAGTGGTGCTGACTTTTTGCTGCTCATGTCGCTATTTTACACCCCTGTTTAAATAAATACTTTTGTGATTAGATCTTCTTGAGCCTCTCCTTAATTGCAATTATATCATTGATCGACTTGAGTATCTGCTGCTGTTTTGTATGATTATTTTCCTGTTGTAACTCATCAGTTAGATCTTTTAGCTTTTGATCAAGTTTGTCAAGTGCAGAAGATTCCTTCGTCTCATCTTTGGGTTTTTCTTCTTTGAGAATATTGCTGTCTTTTCCTTCCCTTCCACAGTTTACACAAAATGCATTACCATCCTTTATGACTCTAACGCCTTTACAATACGGACACGGATCGCTTACAAGTGTAGCCCCCTTCAGAAGCATCTCTACAGCTTTTTTTGTAAGCTCTTTTGACACATCTTGAATCAATTAAATCTACATAAAAAAGATACACGTAATACTTTTTTACGTTGCCAAGTGATAATTGCATTATCAATACTATGATTTCGACAAGGCACACATAAACAAGGCTTAATAGTAGGATTCCGTCTTTTTGTTTTGAATGGCGGTAATCTGCAATACTTGCGGACTTCCCAACGATTTATGTGCCTGCGGTGAACTCGAAAAAGATCAAACCCAGATAGTGGTTAGAATTGAAGAGCGACGTTTTAGAAAGAAAGGTACTATGATTGAAGGGGTCAATCCAAAGATGAATGATCTTGGAAAAGTGGTTAGAGAGTTAAAGGCAAGATATGCTTGTGGTGGAACAGTTAAAGACGGATACATTTTCCTTCAGGGGGATCATCGCGATACGATCAAAAGTACATTAGTAAAACTTGGATTTCTAGAATCTAGCATAGAAGTTCATTGAATTCAACTTGCTACATATAGATAAGATAATCAGGGTTCTTTCCATTCCTTATTCTGCGTTCATATCTGTGATTTTTGGAATAATGATCTTATCATTTCCAATAGGAGCTTATATCGTATTTAACTCAAACATAGGAAATAACATAAACTTTCAGTATCCAACAGATGGAATTAATTTTTTCATAGGCGGGATTAGCTACAAGTTACCAATTTCATTTCAAGTTGGAGATGTTTTCATCATAGCATGGTCAATTTACGTGATATTATTTTCTATTTCATTCATGGGTCCCCGTGGTAGTTTGACAACCATGTTATCTAATGTCATGGCAGAGGGGTGGCGAGATCTAAAAGAGAATGGACTTGTAAACATGATAGCTTGGTTTGCCATACTGATCCTATTTTCAGTTGCAATAGATTTGGTTCAAGAAAGTTTTGGAATAAAGATAGAATCTCCCCAGTCTCAAAATAACTTGATTCAATTTTCCCAGATCATGATTGCGCCGTTGACAGAAGAATTCGGGTTTAGAGTGTTGTTAATAGGGGTGCCTCTATTTCTTATCTTTTCATACCGTGCATCATGGAAACTTTTCTTCAGATCATTATGGAGACCTGCAGCATATCTGCATATCACAAACTACAGAAGAGTAATGGCGCTAATAATCACCGTCGGCATATTTTTTGGCGCGGCACACATAATTTCTGGAACACCTTGGAGTCCAGGAAAATTCACTCAAGCTGCAATAGCTGGAATAATAATCGGATGGGTCTATGTAAGGTATGGGCTAGGTCCTGCCATTCTTATTCATTGGGGTACAAATTATTTCATTTATTCATATCTATTTTTCATATCAGTCATAAGTCAATCCCCCATTTCGAACGAAACAATAAACCCTTTTTCCGGTACCCTTGAACAGTTACTAATAGTAACTGGCGCGATAGCTGTATCTATCAAAGTACTCAACTACATAAGATCAAGACAGGAATCAACTACAGTCACTCAACTATGAAATATGAAATTCTAAACATATGGAGAATTAGGTCAAAGCATCGCTAAGAGATTTCGACACTGGCACATTATAACTCATTATCAAGTTCAGATCAGATAGGTCATCTACATCTAACATAATTCGTCTAATAAGTACAAGAGATGAGGTGGCGTTTCTTTTCTCTGCAGTATCCAGATGTATCTTGTAGCTATCCTCATCATAATGAGTTTCCATAACATCAAGTGGCATTCTAAACAATGCGTTGGTTCCGTCAAATTTCCTAGATGGTACCACAAGTACACATCTGTTTTTAAGCCTAAAATTCAGTAATGCTTCAATATCATCCACTTGAATTAGTGGGATATCTTGAGGAAAAACAATAGTAGAATCAAAGCCCTCCCTTAACAAATAATCATCTGCAAGACTGACCGCATTATTAACCCCAAGTTCTTCATGATCATAGATTTCTACTACGCCTAATTTTTTTCCAATTCCAAGAGCAGTTTCATCCTTGCTTACAATTACAACTCTTTCAATAATTTCAGATTGTAAAAGCGTACCTAGTACGGATTCTAGCATTATTTTACAGACTTTTTCTGTCTTTTCAGAAGACATGCTAAGACGAGTCTTTGCTCTTGAAAATGTCTTTACAGGTATTATCGCACCTATGCGCAACTTAGACGACATGCATTTGTTTTAGAATGAAAGAGGCAAGAGCGTCCTCATCTTTCTTTTCTTTCATTTTTATCTTTGTTTCATATACTTTCATGTCTAAATTCTCAATCTTTCTTGTATGAAGTCGGTCAGTGGAATCTATTATCATATGTGATGCTACCTCCGAGTACATCTTGGCAAGACCATATACAGAAACTTCTATTCCTGCTGCTTCCATGTACTTTGCAGCAGGCCCGCTTATTGCTGTATTTCCTACAAGTGGACTTACCACTACCACCTTTTTCTTTGACTTTGCCAATTCTTTTCTTATTCCCTTAATGGAAAGTATGGGGCCAATACTGGTCAATGGGTTACCTGGCGCAATGATCACCAGCTTTGAATCATGAATGGCATTTACTGCCGCCGGATTTGCTCGCGCCTTATCTGCGCCCAGATATTTGATGCCTTCTACTTTGTCTTGACCTTTGTATTTTACCCAGAATTCTTGTATATGGAGTTCTCCTTTACTTGTCACAATCCTAGTTTCGACGCTATTGTCTGTCACTGGAATTATCTTTGTGTCAACAGCAAATTTTTGACACATCCATTCAGTAATATCAGATAGATTCTTCCCGTTCTTTAACATGTTAGTTCTTAGGAGGTGGATTGCCGCATCCCGATCACCTATTTTGAACCAAGTTTCTTCCCCAAGCATTTCCATCTGACGTAAAAACCCAAATGTGTCTTTCTTTATACCCCAACCTCTTTCAGTATCAAGAATATCACCAAGCCCGTAAAGCATCGTATCGATATCAGGACAAATGTAAAGACCATATAACCAGTAATTATCGCCAACATTAGAAATTACAGAGAGATCACGCGTTTGGGAGGCTACTCCTCGTACAAGTTTTACAGAACCAGTCCCCCCCGCAAGAATAGTTATCATTTTTTCAGCATCCCTATGAAGATACTAAAAGATGTCAATACAATATTACTCTTGCCAATAAAAGTTTAAAAATAATTATTGAAAAAATCAATGCTAAGATTTATTACTGACCTGAAATTCACTGGGAACGTGACTAGGAGACTTTTAGTTGTCTCAGTGATAACTAGCTTAATTCTTTTTGGTTCAGTCTCTCCAAGTTTTGCAACAGTTAACTTTAGCGCCACTTTACCTATTGCAGGCAGCCCCATCAATCCTGTTTATAACTTTGAGAAGAGTTTCTACATAGACTATCCTGCAGGTAGTAAGTTACAGAATATACTACAGAATAAAAACATGACAATATCATTTACTGATAACTCAACTAATAATGCTGCAGTCAAAACGTTCATGGACCAGATTAATACAGATATTGCTTCAAACGAACATAGTACTGCGATTATGACTAATTTGGTCATCAATTACCAATTCGCCGTAAATGGATATTCCGATCATGCTTCTTTTGATTACAAAATTGTACTCATACCTACAGTTACAGATTATGTCTTGAACCAGCCTAGCGGTGACATACCAGAGACATTTGACGCGTCTTGGATGGCATTTAATGCTAGTGCTCCTGTCACTATAACCACCAGTCAGTATGGACCCATAGAGATCAACTATCCAATAGATTCAATTCGAAGTCAACTACCAGACCTTTACAACGCACTAAAAGGCACTACTGCATATGGCGTATTCCAACACCCAAACTTGATGGATGCAACAGGACTCTTCAGTCAGCAGCCACTTGACAAATGGGATAATCTTTTCGATCCAGCATATACTTTAAGTGAAACAGCTGGATATGGATACAAAGGCCAGAAGATCGCAGTTACTACATTTTCCTCAGGACAGAGCGAGATTGGTGCCGGTGCATTAAATGTAAATAATATCGACGAGGACTTTACAGGCGCTGGTGGAATCAAATATCACATTTCAACGAAAGAACAGGCAGATGCAGGAACTATTAATGTACAAGGTCATGCAAATCCAAATCAAGTTCAAGGAGGATGGACTTTTGCAACAACCGCCCAGGCAGCTGCCGGAATTTCAAACACTACAGCAGGCGGAACATCAACCATGACTGTATACGGAATGGCTGGCTTTGCAGCAGTCATAGCTGTAGGAATATTTTGGTGGAGTAACAGGATGATGAAACGTGAAAAAGATAGAAAACCAGATGAGCCATGGGGTCCCATGCAGTACGAAGAAAGACAACATTGGGCAGACAAGTTTGATGGTGCACCAAGCGATGCAGGTGATACCAATACCATCGATCAACCAAGCAGCCCAGACGACAAGTCAAAGAGATCAGCTATCTAAAAGTATCACAATAATCACATCACACAGTTTAAAAAAAAAGTGCGTGCCAGCTGTAACCCTCCTTCTGTTTTACGAGATTTCGCTATGCGGCCTACCTAAACAAAGTGCAGCGCTTATAGTTTGATTTGGCCTTGCTCCATGCGGGACAGCTTTTTCATTCCATGCTGGGAATCTCAGGCATTACCATCACAGTGCACCAGATAGGATTATTTTCTGTTCTGTTGCCAACCATCTCTGGTTATCCGTCTCCGGATCACATTTGCTGCATGGAGGGAGGAGTTTCCTCTGCCGTAGCAGTGCCTCATTCACCGGCTCGCACTATACCTCACATTAGAAGGCATTCTATTTTAGCATGACTATATTTGGTTCTGTAAACTTACTGGGAGTCTGTTCTTCGTGTAAACTGTCGGGAGTCGGCAGATTTCTTCGCATTTTGAATTAAAGTTAACCATTTGTGGTTCTGTCAAGTCTCCATCGGAAATTCTCTTTGTCAAAAAACATCGGGTATTTTTTATCCCTGAATTATTAAGTTATCTTTAGACTCAAAATCTGGTTTTGCTACTACACTAAGTGCAGCAAGGGATGTAAATTGCAATATAGGTTCATTTAACTTATTTTTCTTACTAGTAGCAAATACTTTCTCGACTTTAACCCCAACCAAGATGAGTGATTTCTTAGTTTCATATACAT
>DAHUYT010000027.1:0-12096 GCA_027315065.1 Nitrososphaerota archaeon
CACAACAATACTGCGGAGAGGGCAATCAGGCCGTGCGTTGTCATACGAAAAATTACATCTGGAAACAAGACGCTTGACGGTGCACATGGACAGGTGGTACTGCTCAGCATCAAGGAGACATATTCCAGAAGAGGAGTAAACTGGCACGATTATGCCCTGGAATATCTCAACGGAACTTCACAAAGGTAAATGCTTACAAATAATCTTGAAATCAAAATAACGCCCCATTCTATTAATTTGAATTCACCGCGATAACAGTAGTGAACGTCATTATCAGATGAAGTCTGACATACACTAAACTTATCGGGTAGTAAGTCGTATAATTATGTATGATGGTACAAGAAGAAGGACCAGAAAATATATCGAAAACATCAGATGAATCCATGAGGAGGACTGCATTTGAATCCTTGTTAGGACAAAACATCACGATGGGAAGCATTGTGAAACGAAATGTGGTAAGTTTGGATCACACTCAGACTGCATACGACGCGGCTTTGCTAATGATAAAAAAAGGAGTTGGCTGCATCATAGTGACTGCATATGATAAACCCTTTGGAATGATAACCGAAAGGGACATCGTATGTACAGTTGCCGGTCTCAACATACCGCTCAGAGCCCTGCTCCTAAGTTATCTGGCATCAAGACCATTGATTTGTGCCAAATCGTGTCAAACTGTTGAAGAGGCATCAGCCATTATGAAAAAATATCGCATACGCCGACTTCCCGTAGTAGATGGAGATAAGATTGTCGGGTTGGTAACCGTAAGAGATCTAGCCATGTGTTTATCTTCTATACCTGAAAACCGGGTTTGTAGAAACGACACTTCAAAGTATATCAAGAATCAGAAAAATGCAATTGAAGAGTTGATTGACTTGGTTTTCTAAATACCGAAACTAGCGACTTCACAAGCGATATTTCTATTTGGTAGATTGACGTAATAAACTATGTATGACATTACTTGTATACTGCGAGAACTGTAATTATGAATACATAGTAATTGTCTACGTACAAGAAAAACCAATCAATAAAGGAATGCTTTCAAGATGCCCAAAATGCAAGAAATTAAACCGCATAGGCACATTATTACACAAAACATTGACTCTAGAAGACACTGAAAATTAGTACACGCATGTCTCCCTTCCTACATCTCTTCTTCCATACAAAAGCACTACTGTGTTAGTATTGGTAACTATTCCCTCATTTAACAAAACTCCGGGAATCATGGACGAATTGAATCTATAGTGAATTTCTAAATTGTCCAAAAAAATGAGATACGTTCTATGCGCCGATCCTTTATGCGTACAAGAGGATTTTTCAGAAAACTGATTGGTTTTGGATCCACCTCATGACTTACCCTAGTTGTAGGTTCAATTCAATTTAATACATCATTTTATATTACATCATTTAATTGGAACCAGAACTTGTAGAGATAGTTGAAGGTGCTACCAAGCTTCTAGTGCCTAAAGGATCACTAGTAGAAAAAGTCCCACCAATGAAACCGGCCTTTTTTAATCCAAGGGCAAGGATAAACAGAGATTTTTCAATGATAGCGTATGCCACTTTTCTAAGAACTTTCAAGGGACCCAAAGTCTTCCTTGATTCGCTTTCAGGCATAGGTGCAAGAAGTATCAGGGTTGCAAATGAATTAGATGCAATAGAAAAAGTCTTCATCAATGATGTAAATCCAAAAGCACTAGAGATTGCAGAAAATATTGCCAAATTAAACAATGTTACAAATTGTATTTTCTCAGAAAATGAGGCCTGCCGGTTTCTTAGCTTGCATTCTAAAAGAGAGAACAGGGGAGCGATTGTTGACATCGATCCATTTGGATCTCCATCAAGATACCTTGATTGTGGAATAAGGGCTACATTTCATGGCGGTCTCCTTTCTGTCACAGCTACAGATCTTACAGTGTTGCACGGTCTATTTCCTGCTGCGTGTAAGCGAAAGTACTATGGTACACCGGTTAGGACGGAGTACGGAGATGAAATTGCGCTCAGACTAATTCTTGGGTGCATGAATATAGTGGCGGGAAGGCTAGATGTGAAAATAGTGCCTCTGTTTGTGCAAAATAACATGCATTACTACAAGACATACGTGAAAGTGCTTGTTAAAACAAACAATAAGGAGGAAATGGGGTACATATTACATTGTAAAAATTGCGGCAATAGACACGTTACAAGCGATGTCAGATACGAATGCAATGTTTGCAATTTAAAAGCAGAACTTGCAGGTCCACTCTGGATCGGAAATATATACAACAAGAATTTTGTAAGTGAAATGATCATTGAAGAGAAACAACTCCAAGTGGATAAATCATGCAAGAAGATATTAGAAAGATGCAAAGACGAGGCAGATATGCCTCCTACATACTTTACAATTGACAAGCTAGCTCACATGAAACATGCGGCTCCAGTCTCACTGGCAAAAACAATAGAAAAGATCCAGAATGCAGGTTTTATGGCAAGTGCAACAAGCCTTAACCCCGCAGCTTTTAAGACAGATGCACGTATAGATGAAATCTTAGCTGTAATCTAGGTTCCAAGATATCCCAAGCAAATATGGTACAATTCACTGCTTGTTTTTCTGCTGGCTTTTGGTTTTTTTAGTTGTACTTTGACAAACTTTTTCTTCAAATAGTCTCGAAATTCATTTGAATATTCACCGTCAAAGACCTTAAACAATGCGTTACCTTTTCGTGCAAGAACGTGATCCATTATTTTACTTGCTGAATAATTCAAAGATATTTGACGACCATGATCCATAGACCACGTACCAGTAATCTGTGGAGAAATATCACATATTACAGCATTTATTTTTGTACCAAAATAGTCAAAGACTGACTCCACAATTGACTCATCTTCAATATCACCACGTATTATGTGAGCATTTGGAATTTCTTCAACAAATGCTTTGTCAATTCCCATAACTTTCCCCCTATTTCCTGCCAATTCAAGAGCTACCTGAGTCCACCCTCCTGGAGAGCATCCCAAATCCAGAACGTAAAATCCGGGCCCTATTATTCTGTAAGAGAGGTTTAACTCCTTGAGTTTGTATGCAGCTCTACTCCTATACCCTTCTTGATGAGCCAATCTTCGATACAAATCACGCCGTGCGTCGATTAGTTTCATTTCTTGGTCTTTTTAGAATTTACAAATTCGGTAAAAACCCATTGTTCTATAAGAGGACATGTTCGCGGACTTACTTCACCTTCTAGCGTACACTTTTGTTCTACAGGACAGATAAGGCATGGTGCTGATTCTATTGATAGAGTACCGACAGGTGTATGAGCAATCTTAAGTTTGTATGTCCAACGCCCATCTTCTAAAATCTTTTCTCTTTTGATCAGGTGCTGTCTTTCAAGTTTCAGAGCAAGTCTTGAGCCATCTCTGCTTGAAAGCTTGAGCTTTTTCCATAATTCGCTTTGAAACATACCGTCATCACCGCGTTTTGCAACATGACCAAGTACTGTCGTTTTGAGTTTTTCCATGTCCAATCCTTCAATCTCAAAGTTTTCGATCTCTTTTTCATCAATTTCCTCAAGTTCCTCTTCAGTAGGCTCCGCTTGTTTTTTCTTTATCTCGGAAATCTTCTTTTTATCTATCTTTGTAGGCGTTTTCTTCACTTCTTTCTTCGCGCCCATCCTCTTTGCATCCACTATCTTTGCTTCAGTTTTCTTTGATTTTTTTTCTTTCTTAGCCATGATTATACCAATAACAATAACGTTAGTCCTCATTAATACTTGGATGATTGCAATATAATAACATATGATTCAATTATTGAACATTAAATGTGGCAGTCACATTTATGTCATTTTTATATGACTTGTCCTTCATATCTGCCACAATCTGATAGGTACCAGTACTATTGATATTTGGAGAAAACACACCATGCAATGGAAGGGTGGAATTAGTTGCTACAAAGCACTGTGAAAAGTACGCATCCTGAGCTACTACCTGTTTTGGCGATGTCTGCATATTATAAATTGTCATGTACAGGTCACCACAATCAAAAGAAGTATTGTTTACTCTTACGGTGAAGTTTAATGGAGCAGATAGCTGGTACGAATTCAAAAGATTCATTATTCTAATATCTTTGCTGCCCTCTTGAGTAGAAGGTATCACAAAGTTAAACTGCCACACGTTTAGCTGTCTGTCAGGTTGTGCCAAAACGTTTGACAAAACAAATCCACCGAGTATTACTGAAATTACTACAGGCAATACAAAAACAACATAAGCTATTTTCCTTGCAGCCATTTTGTAATCTAACCACTTGAATTCCCTTATATCTATTTGGTAGGAAAATGAATTCTCATGATAATTTTGACGAATAAGTTAAATCACAGACTGGGCAATAGTCGCTAGATGCGACTTAGGAAATTTAGAGTTAGATCTTATCGTTGCATTCATGATTCTGGCGAGATCAAAGTTGGAGATTTGGCTGCATTTGTGGGAAGAAATGAGAGTGGCAAGACAACAATACTTGAAGCTCTTACCCTGCTAAACAAAGATCAGAAGGTTTCAGAGTTAGATCTCTGTGATGAAATGTCAGAGGAATTAAAATCTGAAGTTAATCTTGCTGAAGGAGATTTTGATCTGAATGAAAAAGAGACTGCACTTATCAGAGAAAAATTTCCAAATCTACAAGATATAAGAAAAGTTAAGATTTACAGGACAAACAAGAGTCCACATGTTCAGTATGACTTTGGAGAGGTCAAGATAAGTGGAGAGGCAAGCAAGCGACTTAATTCATGGGAAAATTTCGTAGATAGGATTCAGGATTTTGTCAATTCCATGCCAAATCCTGTTCGAATACGTATTGATACAAAATTTCTGGTAGCACCGCCACCAAGGACAAGAGATAGTTTCATGAATATGATGTCAGAGTTTAACAACAACATCTACTTGCTTGCCTCGGAAGATCCACAGATAATATCAGAGTGGAAAAAGATCCATCAAGATTTGGAGTACATATTTGATAATATGTTGATAGGAACAACTGAAAGATCTGCCTTGGAGAATTTTATTGAAGATAAATTACATCCAAGATTCGTATATTTTTCTGATTATAAGAAGATACTTGGAAACATAGACCTTGAAGAATTCGTGAGAGAAACAAAGGGAATTAGAGCCAAAGGATTAGAGTATGTCGAAGAATTTGACAAAGTAGAAACTGTTCAGAATTTGTTTTACTTGGCAGAGCTTGATGCAGAAAAACTCGAAGAGGCTCAAAATAGTCCTTCACGACTGATAAAGCTCCTTCACAATTCAAGCAGAAAGCTTAGTGATAGACTAAATCCGGCATGGAAGGGAGATCCCATTCATGTAGAGCTAAGGTGGAATCCAGGAAATATTTTGAGCGTCGTAATATCTGATGTTCACAAGGATGGAACTGTCACCAATACTGGTCTTTTGAATAGAAGAGCTGAAGGATTCAAGTGGACATTTTCTTTCATAGTAAACTTTGCAGCAGAAACTCAAAAAGCTGAACTAAAAGAAGCTATATTATTGCTTGACGAGCCGGCAAGAAACTTACACCCGGCACAACAAAGAGGCATATCTGATCTTCTCAAAGGTCTTGCCGGATCCAATCAGATACTATATGCCACCCATTCACCGTTTATGATATTTGATTACACTCCTGGGAATCTTTTGGTGGTTGAGCTTGATAAGAGAAAACACCTAAGCCATATTTACTATGACTATTGGAATGCAGATGATCAGACACTAATTCCCATATTATACGGTCTTTCAAGAGGACTGATAGAATCCATCGTAGATAGACAAATTGGATTTAATTCAAGACCAGTAATTATTGTTGAAACGATGTCAGATTGCATGTATCTAAATGCATTTGACAAATTCCTCAAAGATCCAAATCTATCCATGAATCCTTTGAACATAGTTCCAGCTTACAGTAAAAACTCGGTCATGTCTTTGGCCATATTTTATAGAAATCATGGATATGATGTATTTGTATTGCTTGACAACACAGATGAATCTGGCCTGATCTCCTCTCAGCTTGAATCGAATCAATTCAAAAAGGTGCAAATGATATTCTTTGAGCTTGGCGGACAAGCAAAACAATTCTTGGAAGATTTGATAATGGATGAAGATTATGTGTATGCCGTGAATCAAACATACGAAGTGAAGCTAAGAAAAGAGGGATACAAAGCTCTAACTAAGGAAATTGTCTCGTCAAAGGGAAAAAGAAGCATAATAGACAATCTAAACGAGATTTGGAAGGAAAATCAATCTCTAGGATGGGAGAAATTTGATAGAGAAGAAATATGCAGATACATCTGTGAAAAAATCGCCATTGGTGAAACTGACTTTTTGACCGATAAAACCAAAGATCAGTTTAGGACACTATATAGGTTGATAGCTGAGCGTATAAGACAGAATCAAAATTTAGGTTCACCAGCAAGCCTGCCCTATTCACGATGAGAGTAATTTAGATACTTTTTAAAATATTCACTTTACTCTTGAATCATACTCAGATAGAAACAACCTAGAAAGAATGATTCATCATTAAGATTTAATTTAGAGGTTGGTTGTCCTTTCATTGAGAAAGGTGTTATTAAAATCCATCATCCTCATTGTTTTTATCATTAGTAGCACGTTTAGTGGTCTCATACCTGCTGTACATGCTTCATCTAGCTTGGTCACAGTAACCTCAACAAATACCCCTGACGGTAAAACTCAACTCCAGATTACCAACAATCCTTCAAATACTTTTGACGTTTCATCTCTTACTTTACAGATTAAAAATGGAAATTTCAAATCTTTTACATTGGAAAATGGATGGATTGGAAAAAAAACATCACCTGATACCATAACATTTTTTGCTTCAAATCCAGTCAAACCAGGCGACTTGATAACAATCACAATCAGTACAGACCAGTTGACTCCAGATCTTGTATGGAGTGCGTTTGATTTAAATAATAATCAAATAAGTACTGGAGAAATTGGAGCCCCTGCAATACCAACAAACCAGTCACAAAATACAAACCAGCCACAAAATACAAACCAACCGCCACCTCCACCTCCCATAAACCCTGGAATATTAGGAACCTCAAGTTTCAGAATCATACCTTCAACACCAGCACCTGGTTTTGATGTTCGTGTTGTTGGACAGAGCTTTGCGTCATCAACACCTCTTGATTTGTATATAGGAAATCAAAAAATAGACACCTTTTCATCCGGTAGTGACGGAAACTTTGTCATTACCACAACAATTCCTCAGAATCAACAACCTGGAAGTGTGGATTTTATTTTAAAGGACCAAACAAACAATCAGAAGACATTCACCACAACCATAGAACAAGCACCTCCTTCCCGCACAATAACCAACCGAGTAATTCCATTAACTGTAAATGTTGATCCTGTATTGCATCCAGGTGATACCGGGATAATTAATGGAACAACGGATCCTGGCAACACTATAACAATCTCCATATTGGATTCAACTGGAACAAGTATAACAACATTTACAGCAACTGCTGACAAAAACGGAAACTATGCAATTTCACAAACAATCCCTAATGACAGACCATTTGGCAAGTATACAGTAGAAGTTTCTGATGGGCAAAGACAAGTAACTAAAGATTATACCGTAGTGAGTACTCATCAAATCTCAATATCAACATCACAACAAAGATACGATCCTGGACAAACCATAATAATAAACGGTACCGCAATATCTAACCAGCCGGTATCCATCGCAATAACAGATCCAACCGGAAATCAAGTCTACGCAAAAGATGTCAATGTTACCTCTAATGGAAACATAACAACATCATATCAAATAGATAATGCTGCGATTACAGGTACCTACGTTATCACCGCGTCACAAGGAAGCGATTCAGTTTCGCTATATGTTGGAGTTGGTGTGAACCCAGTAGCACGTCTGATTGCCACTTTGGATAAATTAAATTACCAAATTACCGATAAGCCAGTACTTAGTATTTCAGCACCTCCCGCTTCAACATTGAATTTTGTAATTGTAGATCCTTCTGATCAAGAAAAGTTTTCTGATACCATTCCAATAGGATCGAACGGTTTCGCCACATACTCATTTAATTTGACATCTTACACCCCAGGAATATATGCTGCAGTTATCACCAGAGGAAATGATAAGGTGGTAAACAACTTTTCAGTAGGACTTCAAACTGGTTGTGGCCAGATATCTCTTAGGACTGTGAAAAGCACATACTCTCCAGGAGATGACATGCTCATTTTTGGAAATGCTAACCCAGATTGTATCATACAGCTTGCTTTAACAGATCCAAATGGTCAACAGATAAAATCTGAACAAACATTTGTAGACAAGGTAGGTATTTTTTCGGCATTTGATTTTAGAATACCCAGCGATGGGGTGCCTGGCATCTGGAGGTTAGATGCCACGAGTGGCATAGATCATAAAAGTTTGGATATCAACGTAAGATCCCAGACTCTAATGACCTTACAATTGGATAAAAACCCCCCAATCTATTCCAATGGAGAACTCGTCCAGATCTCAGGAAGCGGAGTAGGTCATGAGGTTGGTGTGATTATCAACATACTCGGAGCAGGTAATTCCACTCTTGACACTTTAAATATTCAGTCAACGAATCGCGGAGACTATAGTACAGAATGGCTTGTTCCAACATCTTTTAGCGCTGGAACTTATACGATAGAGGTAAAATCCATAGCTGGTAAAATAACTACACCCATAACAATTCAATAAACTCTAAATTAAGAAATATTTTTTACATGCACCAGCTTGTGAACCATTTATGAATCTAAAAGAAAAAATTGCAGAGATACCAGATTTTCCAAAAAAAGGTATTTTATTCAGAGATATTAGCCCACTTTTAAAAGATCCAGCTGCACTTTCACTTGTAGTAGACGAATTCTCAAAACGCATTCATCCTAACGAGGTAGACATTTTTGTCGGCATAGAATCAAGGGGCTTTCCACTAGCCTGTGCACTAGCTCTCAAATACAACAAGGGCATGGTAATGGTAAGAAAGCAAGGAAAATTACCAGGCTCCACACATAAACTTACATACAATATAGAATACGGCACAGCTACAATGGAAATTCAAAGGAATGCAATTAAAAAAGGCGAAAAGGTTTTCATATGTGATGATTTACTTGCAACTGGCGGTACAGCGAAGACTGCTGCAAAACTGGTTGAAAAATTGGGCGGAATTGTTACAGGTTTTGCGTTCATCATAGAATTAACAGACCTGAAAGGCTTCAAAGCAATTAAGAATCACAGATATGAATCACTGGTGAAATATTGACAGAACAAGCAGAGATTGGAATATTTGGAGGCACTGGAATTTATGACTCCGGATTACTAAGCGAGAGCAAAGAGATCACAATAGAAACACCGTTTGGAAGGACTTCTGACTCGATAACTGTTGGAATTTACAAAGGTAGGAGAGTTGCTTTTATGCCTAGACATGGAAAAAAGCACACTATTCCTCCCCATCGGATAAACTTTAGGGCAAATATTTGGGCCTTTAAAGAGATGGGCATTACACGAATAATAGCACCGTCAGCTGTTGGCAGCCTACAAGAAAAATTAAAACCAAGAGATATTGTAATTCCTAACCAGTTTATTGATTTTACAAAATCAAGAAAGTGTACTTTCTTTGAAGAGGATAAGGTAGTACACATATCAGTCGCGGACCCCTTTTGTCCCGAGCTTCAGGCCTCCATATACAATGCTGCAGAAAAGATAGATTTGCACTTGCACAAGGATGCAACCTATGTTTGCATAGAGGGGCCTAGATTTTCTACAAGAGCAGAGTCCAAATTCTACAAGAATGTCATAGGGGCAGACATAATAGGAATGACTCTAGTTCCAGAATGTCAGCTTGCAAGAGAGGCTCAAATATGCTATGCTTCAGTTTCTACTGTTACAGATTATGACGTATGGGCAGATAAACCAGTAACTGCTAAAGAGGTTTTAGAAACATTGTCAAAAAATGTTCAGAGTACAAAGAATCTGCTTGGAATGCTTCTTGATTTGATCCCTGACCAAAGGAATTGTACTTGTGCAAAAGCACTTGAAGAAGCAGAATTTTAACCATCTGCAAATGACTCTTTTTTGAGGCCTTCAGGTAAAGAGATATCTCCATGAACCAGTTTTTGTTGTAGTTCACCTATTACTTCATCCACATTATAACCAAGTTTTACCAACTCCTTCTGTACAGATTTTGAAATTTTAGCCCCAATATTATGGCCTCCTATCCTTCCAAATGCGATAGCATTAAACTTGAAGGAATTACTGTCTACGATAAAAATACCTGTTATCTTGGCAGCCATTTGACTGCCACGTACATTTTTTATATGAACCTCAATATTCATGCCGCATTCTATATCTCTACTGCCTTATTTACAGAGTTTTCAATTAAAAAGTTCCAATGCTTATCGTCTTCTATTTTAAAGTCCTTGACTTTAAGGGTGATGATTTTTTCTTCCAAGCATTCATGCTGGATTTCATCGTCTTTTCTTATCTTAACAAGCTTCCATTTCTCCTTGTGTTTTTTCAGATTGCATAGAAGAACCGTCCATTTCTGATCTGAAGATATTCTGGGCATTCCAACATAATCAACAATACTATCGATTCCAAGTTGTTTTTCTTCACAAAAGATTTTCTTGCACTTTACACAACGCCAGATGTCTACAGAACCGATAGTTCGCTTTTCATAATTTATGTTAGTAACTCCAAAGTAAACTATCTCATGTTTACAGGAGTCTTGTTCATCAGACATTATTCCTTTTCAATATTGGGTTCTATTTAGTTCTTGCATCATCATATGGTTTTTCTAAAACAATCGATATGTTATCAACCAATAAATTCTTTTTAAAAGGAATGTTTTCTCTCAAACACATTCTTCTATACATGTTAACTACAGCGAATCTTGGGTGCATGGATTCGAATTCTGTTTTTGTGATATCAATAAAGCCACCCAGATCAACAAGATTTTTTGCAGCTTCAGATGCTTTCGAATCTGATATGCTAAGACTTTGTGCAATATCCTGTGCTGATTTTTTTCCTTCCTTTACAACTAAGACAAAAACTTTTGCTTGTATTGGAGATAGCCTGAGTTCTGAAACAAGTTTTTCTTCAACATTATCCATATTTACACTCACAAGTGCTGAGACAAATTTTGTCATAATTAAAGATGTCCAAAACTATGAAATTAAATAACGAAGACTGACAGTTCTATCATGAAACTAGTAATAGGCATGACAGGCAGTTCAGGTATTGTGTATGGAATAAGAATGCTCGAGGTCCTGAAGCGTTGTAATATTGATACCCATCTCATAATGACAGAGTGGGCTAAAAAGTGTTTGACGTTGGAAACAGATTTTGATTTGAACTATGTCAAATCGTTAGCAGGTCACCATTCTGAAGATTCCAACATGGCTTCAAGTGTTTCAAGTGGTACGTATAAAACCGATGGAATGATCATAATACCTTGCAGTATGAAGACGCTTTCAAGCATAGCTAATGGCTATGAGGAAACTCTTGTTGCACGTGCTGCAGGTGTCACTATAAAAGAATCCCGTAAGATGGTAATTGTTCCAAGGGAAACACCATTGACAAGTATTCATCTTGAAAACATGTTAAAGCTTGCAAGAATAGGAATAACCATCCTGCCAGCAATGCCCGGATTCTATAACAAACCCAAAAATGTGGATGACTTGATAAATCATGTGGTTGGAAAGTGCCTTGACCAATTTAACATAGAGCACGATCTTTTCAAGAGATGGGGTACCTCAAACCCCTCAATTGATAATTAAGAACATGCCTGTAGGGAGCACGAATTAGAACCATATTGCAAAATCACCGAGTGTTTATATTTGGATGGATGGTTATTGATACAGAACATATTGACTAGTTACAAGAGCCGATATTCTAATGATAAATCGTTTGATTTCATAATACCGCTCATGGTTTTGCTATTCTTGGGAATTGTGTACGTATTATCATTAAGAAATGATACAGGATATGTTAGCTTCATTTTAATTGGAATAACTTCCGCAATCATGATTTATTGGGTAAGAGTACTCAAGAAAATGACAAAAGACAAT
>DAHUYT010000027.1:12194-23842 GCA_027315065.1 Nitrososphaerota archaeon
GTTCCCAAAGAATCAGAGACAAAGAACTGGGTGTATGATCTAATCAAAGGTGATAACGAAATTGTATTTGTGGCAGAGGTGCCAGGTCCAGAAGAACAGGTAACTGTGAGATTAATTAACGGAGTCTTATACGTACGAGGTTCAGGCCACTTTTCAAAGGAAGTATCAATTGAAACAACACCTGACATGGGCATACATGATTTCAAATACAGAAATGGCGTTCTTACGCTAAGAATAAAGAAACTAGAAGCTCTTTGATTCTTCTAGTTTTGCTGGAAGATATTTGTCGGTAATATTTGTCAGACCATATTTTGAGAATGCTTCTAATTCTGCTTTTCTCTTAAGTTTTAGAAAGACTTCTAATTGCTTCTTCCAGTTTCCTTCCTGATATCTTGGGTCCTTTTGCAAATCATAGATTCTTTTAATGTCAGACTCGGTCATTGGAATAGTAGGGAGTTTGTATTTTTCAATGTCAGTAGCCCATACCCCAAGCCATTTAGCATCTGGAACTGTGAGTTCACGTAAATGAGCGGCATTAGCTGATCCAGATTTTATAACCATAGCAATGTGTTCGCCATATACGTCACCATCAGCCAGAATTACTACCGGTAGCCCCAATTCTTGATTCAGTCTTCTCAAAAGGTTTCTTGTAGAACGTGGTGCCTGACCTGCAGTGTCCACTATAATTGACTTGAATTTTTTGTGCACCTTCTCTTCTACAAATCTTGTGAAAAGACCACCCTTCTCGATTGCTATGACTAGTTCTGCACTAGTGTCTACCAACTCCGCGCTACTAAGGCTTGGACCTATTAGATACCCATCTGGATGATCAGAAAGATTCATTCTTTTCCCTTCATAACCTGGTACTGTGTATTCAATAGTCAGATCTCCAAAGACGCTACTTCTCTCCTCAGGAAAGATGTGAAATTCTTCACGAGGACTTAGGGTAACAGCTTCCAAATCCACTATTATATTGTCTGATTCTGGTTGGTCTTCAAAATCAATACTAAATGCCTGAGACGAATAGTAGATGTCTCTCAATGTAGATGATTTACCTTCTCGTACCAACCTATTAACAAAAAATGCAAGCCATGCAAGCTGTGTGTAAGAACGAAGCTGTGACATGTTTCTTGAGCTCCTAACTGCACTTGCATTACCTAGAATATACTGTCTTAGTTTCTTATCATAAACAATGTTATTTACAGATCTACTTGGAATGATAAACTGTGGAAATTTTCCTTGATCAAGGTTATCATATATGTTAAGGCCATGTTTTTGTAAGAGGGAAAGAAGTTTTTCTTTTTTTGCCTCTGCTGTTCGCTGGTTAGATTTGTTCTTCAATTTCACTTCCCATCTTTATTAGTTGTTTATAATTTGGTTCCTTTTTCTTCCCAGATAGTTCCGTAGAAAATTGAGATATTAGCGGAACATATTTTGCATAAAGATTTGCTCTTTTCTTTTCCATGTCTGCAGCTCCCTGCCTTGACATGTGAACGGCAAGCTTTCTTGCCAAATATTGTAACGCATTTTTTAATTCACGCTCAAGTTCTGGCCTGTCAGCAACATTCTCTTTTCCCACAGTTTTATACGGAATTCTAGTAGAACAGATATGAGAGACTATTACAAGAGGCGGATCTCCTTTTACCTTATACCTGCTCCAATCCATCTCGTTAACAATCTTTAGTACAACATCACTTCCTTCATCATAGAGCAAAGGAATCCTGTTAGCAAACCTGTATACTTTAAGCCCAGTTGCTGGAATACCCCCTCCGTATGCAATACCCATCTCCACCACAAATGGAAATCCAGAATATGCAGATGCGTTACGCTGCATTACAGAAGCAAATTCAGGGTTGAAGAACTTCATGATACCTTTAGAAAGAGGTTCTTCCCCCAAGGGTGCTAGACAACTCGGATCAGGAGCCAAAAAATCATCAAATTTTTGTAGTGCATCAGCTAAGCGGACCAATTCCTCATTTGTCATACTGCCTATCCTTCTTTCGGGTTTTAATTTTGCAAACTCACAGAATTTTTCAGCAGTGGTTGGACCTACTCTTTGGAATCGTTTAGTTAAGAATGTGAGCAAAGTGTCGCCCTGAATTGTATTTGCAAGTTGTTTATAGTATGAACTTTCCGAATCAATCTCTATTGCATGAGATTGTGACTCACCAAAATCCCAATAAGTAATTTTTTTATTAGCAACATCAATATCATCAATTCTTATTTTTTGTAATCCATCAAAATCTACGTTTAGAAATGACATGAGAGCAATTATTGTTCTTACGGGTCTAGACAAATCTGCCCAGCGCTTCTGAGCTCTTTCAAGCATATCTTTAGTTGTAAGACTTTTCTTTTGTAGACCCAATTCCTTCTTTATTTTTTCTATCATTTTATTGTCAACTGCTGGGATCTGATAATGAGTATCTACTATCATCCTCCTTATTGTTTCAACATCTACACCATGTGGATGTGGTTTTATTATTGTGGGTGGAGGCGGCATTTCCTTTACAATTCTTGGATAATGGAATTTTTCACCAGTCGGGTCTTCAAAGGTCATGGAAGCATAAGGAGTGATAAGCGATGTTTGAGAAACATAATCACGTATTTTTGATCCTGCTTTTGAATAGTCGCCTTCAAGCACAATACTAACAGAGAGTCCTGTCTTTGATGCGTCCTTTGTGGTATGTTTTAAAATTACAGGTTTGTTTTTCTGAATATCAAGTAACATGACAAATTCGTCAATCACTTTTTCATCAGCGCAGCTTTTCACGGTAACTGGTTTGTTTGTAGTTATCTGACCATATAATATGGCCATAGTAGCACCAAGACCAAACATTCCCCTTGCCTGCTTGAGTCCAAATTTTGAACCATAAAGAACAGTACCAAATGCATGCGGCACATGTTTTGGTTCAATACCTGGACCGTTGTCTTTGACTGTTAAGACATAGTGTTTTGGGTCTGATTGTTCAGGATCTACTGCTTTTATTGACAGATGAATATCAGGTAGTACTTTCTTTTGATCACATGCATCAAGCGCGTTTTCTACAAATTCTCTTACTGATGTATACAATGATCTGGTTGGATTACTAAAACCTGCAAGATCTCTATTCCTGTAGAAAAACTCACTGGGTGAAATTTGACTGAAGGTTTCCTTACTCAAAGATATTTTCACCCTCCCAGAGTTGTAATTTTTCCATCTTTTGTCTCCTCCTTGAATCTTGGAGATCATTGTAAACCTTCCCATGAGTACTACCATTTGAAAGAGATGTGATAGCTTGGACGGCAGATCTTAACTGTTCACCCTCTCCTATTATCGCAACCGTACGACCATAGACAGAGATGATGGCACCGCTCAGCTCTTCAACATTTTTTCTGACTCTACCGCCTTCACCTATTATTCTGCTCTTTACCCGTTCTACTTGCGCCGTTGATTTTCCCACAAATTCTCGTAAATCAATTATATGTAATGAGTTTTCGCCTTCAAGAAGTCTCATGGCTTTATCAGGAGAAAATCCCCTGCCTATTGCCAATACAATCTCTTCCGCTTTAAAGGGCATTACATTTTCGACGTCGCCAGATCCTCTAACGATTATCTCTCCGGTTTGGCTGTCAATGGATAAAGAAACAGAACATATTTCTTCTATCTTGGCCTTTACCTTCCCAGATTTACCTATTAAAGCGCCTACCCTTTCAAGAGGGACTAGTATGGTTTTTTCAAAAATCATTCCACTATCCTCTTTACTATATCAGATGGATTTGCAACAGTCAATCCCCTTTTCACAAAGAATTTAGTTATATTTTTAATGTCTCTTTCAAGAAATTTGATCGCGTTTAGGTGTTTTGCATCCACAGCCGAACCGAGATCAAAAACTAACAGTCCTTTTTCTGTCTTAAAGATATTATATTCAGAAAAGTCAGCGTGCACTATCTTTGCTTTATTATATAGATCATCAATGATAGATATTGCACTTTCATAATCGTTGTAATCAACTTCGGTCTCAACCAAGGTAGGTTCCGGTACACCATTCTTGCCTACAAATTCCATCACAAGCACGTTTTTTATCACGGTTATAGGCTTCACGCATGGTAACCCCATCTTGAAGCATCTATTTAGGTTCCCAAACTCTTTTTGTGCCCAAAGCTCAACCAAGCGTCTAGTACCTTTCCTTATTTTTGTAAATCTAGGATCCCCCAATAAGTATGGATGTCTCTTTTTGAAATTTGAAGTTGTTACAAGATATATCTTCAATGCCAAATCCCGTCCAGACGGTTCAACAGCCCAATAAGTTTCGATTCTTTGCCTGAACCTATAACACCGTTCACATAAGAAATAATTCCGGAGTTTTTTAACCCTGAAAGAGTCATCATTGGTGATTTATCAAAAACATCATCTAGAACTTTGTTCTTGTCAAATCCATCTTTCTCAGATTTTCGGTCTCTTTCTTTTCCTAAAAGTATACCATCGATCCTTTTAGCCAATTTTTTTTTCAAGTTCATCTATCAACATTTTGAATTAAACAGACTTGGTAAAATCTATTGCCTATCAGAAATCTTTTGCCAAGTAGCCGTTCTCCTTTAACCAATCTACCTGCGATAAGGTATATCTCCATGTTATGTCTCCCCTATCATCTGCTTTGAAATCCCAAGGTGCTATAACAACAACATCATTATCACGAATCCATATTTTTCGTTTCAATTTGCCACGAATTCTTCCCATTCTTGTCTTATCATCAGTGCATCTTACCAACACATGATCACTGCCTAACAGTTTGATAACTCTACCAAGCATTTCTCCCTCTTCAGGTATTTTCATTTCCTTCAATTCACTTTCATTTAACACCTTACGTTTTCCCAAAATTCTCAGTCTTCGATCTGCTCAGTATGTATATAACTGTTGTATTCTCAAAATTTAAAAACCAAAAGTAATGGTATGCCATCAATCTTTTTTATTCCTTTTGATGATCCTATCCCAATTTTTACAGATAGCGCGATTATTTTTTCACCGGCCATGTTAATGATAGAAGAATTTCGTAATAGTTGTTCTGCTTCCTTTTCTTCTACAATTCTTTCAGCAAAATAGCTTTGGGTTATGTTCATTTTAAGATCTGATTCAACGAGTGTTCTTCCAACCAGATCAACGTCACATATATTTAACATTCTGCTACGTTGATAATTTACAACTTTTGCCGCAAATGCCATTATGCATATTGACCCTTTAGAGATGATTTGGCACCGCATGCCTCACACACAAGAAAATGGACACGATTAGATTTTTCTACTCTGGTGTCAGGACTCTTACATGTTGGACACTCTACATATTCCTTGACATATATGGTCAGAAGGGATGTAAACTCTTGAGGTTCCTTTTTACCCACAAATACAGCTTTATCTCCCGCAAATTGAGCCGGAGTAGCAAATTCTTTAGACAGATACTGAAGTATTTTTTCAGGCTCTCTACGCAAGGCCTTTGGAAACTCTGAAAAGTTACGAAAGAATGTCCTATTTCCTTGCCACATGATATCTACTTTTGGAAGTTCGAATCTAGATGTAGAATCCTTCCTGCTCTCAGATACCTTATCCTGTACTTTCTTGAGCAGTTTTTCATATTCGTTCTTTGTCAACTGCACTGTTCAGGATGGTGCTACCTATATTGATTTACTTCAAAAAAGAAAAAAGTGGTCCCCTAAGGCTTTCCTATTCGAAAGACGTTAGTGCCACACTTTGGGCAGGTTCCCTTTACCGCAGGTCGTCCATTCTTTAGCTTAACTTCTTTTGGATTTGCGATTTCGACTTTCTTCCTGCATTTTACACAGTATGCTTGAGTCATTTCACGTTCTTACGAAAGAAGTTGTATATAGCAAGACGCTGTAAAAATTATTTCACTATACACTAGAGGCTGTTGAATTTTTACAATGTCCTTCTCAGGACATACATAAAGAAATTATACAAATAATTGCACTTTTTTGATATTTCTTAGATTGAAATGATCCAACTTGAAGAAATTAACAGATTGACTAATTGAATCATCAAATTGTTTTACCCGAGTTATACTTTTAAACATCATAAAAAGAGTCAACTAAATGGCAACCAAAAAAGGCATTATCATCACGATCATAGTATTGGGTGCCATAACAGTCGCAAGTTCTGTCATATGGATATTGCCACAAAATAGAGGTATGACTTTTGTTGTATCAAATTATGGAAATGAGATTGAAAGTGTAAAAGAGCGGCACTTGGCGATAATGACTGACATGGATTCAGATCTAACTGGCTTGTTAAACAATACCATTACGCCCAATGACTTCATAGCCAGAGCGCAGGTATCATCATCTCAGACCACGTCTCTTATAACCGAGATCATAGAAAGTAACCCGCCTCCAGAGTGGAAAGAGAGCTATCTCAACTATGATGAGGCATTAAAAAAGTACAACGACTACCTTGCAGAAACTATTGCTCTAGCCAATAAGATAAAGGACAATGCATCCCATAGCGACTTGTCAGATGATATATCGAAGATAAATTCATTGCGAAACGATACCAACTCATTTATTGTAAAGTCCAATGAGACAAGCCCCTGACATTATTGAAATCCCCCCTTGAGAGTGCCAAAATTCTCCCTAGTTTTGGTAATATTTGGTAGAAATTAGATTAATTAATAGGAAATATAATTTTTATGCTGTATCATGTCAACCAAGGAGACCAGCTTACGAAATGTCAGTACAGAGACAAAAACCAGTAGATTACTAGTGATCTGCGTGGATAGAGATGATGACATAGGGAGCAAAGCAGGAGTTAACACACCAATAGTAGGACGAAATGCGTGTCTTGAAGCAGCACAACGACTTGCGCTTGAAGATCCGGAAGATGCAGATTCAAATTCAATCTTTGCCGCTGTTAAGACTTTTGAAGATTTGGTAAGCAAAGGATACCAAGCGGAAGTAGTAATCGTTTCTGGAACGGAAAATAAAGGAGTGCAAGGAGATGAAAAAATTATTTCACAAGTAAGAACCATAGTAGAAGTATTTTCAGCTAATGGTGCGGTGATTGTATCAGACGGGGAAGATGATGAAAGCGTAATTCCAGTAATTCAAAATGTTTTGCCCGTAGTATCAGTCAAACGGGTTGTCATGAGAGTTAGCAGAAGTGTAGAATATTCTTATGCAGTGTTTGGAAGATATCTGAAAGCTATTGCTTTTGATTCAAAGTATTCAAAATTCTTTTTAGGAGTTCCCGGTATTCTGCTAGTGATTGGTGGAATTGCAACAGTACTTGGACTTACAAAAGAAATTTTTGCAGTAATGGTAAGCATTCTAGGAGGTGCATTTCTCATAAGAGCATTTGATATTGATAGGGCGTGGTCACATTGGACAAAACCAACTCCTGCCGGATTCATAAGAGTGTTTACACTTGTAGCAGGAATACTTTTTGTTTTAGCATCCATAACAGCTGGAGTTAGCACTATCAGCCCGCAAATATCAGCTGCCAAACCAGATGAAATACTCAAGATGGTAATGAACAAACAGACCATAGGCTTGTTTGTGTCCGGAATGTTACCATTTCTTTGGATGGGAATTGGTTGCATACTAGGTGGATCGTTACTGAGCAGTTGGTTTAGAGGAAGCATTAGATCAATTACAGACATACTGAGAATAATTGTACTTCTAACGCTTTATCCAATAATTGTACAATTCAATACAGTCATAACAAGAGATGAAAGTCCTTTTACATTGATTCCTCCGCTGCTCCTAGGTTTGGCAGTAATATTGATATCAGCATCACTGCTTTTCCACAAATATAGAAGAAAGAAAGGTGGAGAAGTGCTATCGGAATAAAAGACCTAACTTTTCAGCTAGGTGGTTTTTACACCCTTTATTCTAAAAAGCTTGAAAAGGAAATACTGACAGGAGATATTCCAAAACACATAGCAATAATACTTGACGGTAATAGAAGATGGGCTAAAAGAAACCTAATCTTGAAAACAGACGGCCATTTTAGAGGAGCAGATGCCGTTGAAAAACTGTTAGATTGGTGTGAGGAACTAAACATCAAGATAATTACCCTATATGTCCTGTCAGCAGAAAATTTAACCCGAAATGATGAAGAATTAGATCATCTTTATGATTTGATTAACCAGAGATTAGAGAAACTGTACAATGACCCACGAATTCATAAAAACCGCATGCGAGTAAAGGCAATCGGTCGTATTGAACTATTGCCGGACTTTCTAAAAGAAATCCTAAACAAGCTTGAAACAGTTACAAAGGATTACGATAATCATTATCTCAACATAGCAGTGGCTTACGGAGGACAAAACGAAATGGTAGATGCCATAAAGAAGATTGCCAGCAAGATCAAGGATGGTTCTCTTGATGTAAACCAGATAGACAAGGATGTTATAGAATCATGTCTTTACACATCACATCTGCCGCAATCATCTCCTGACATGATATTGAGGACATCAGGGGAGAAACGATTAAGTGGATTTCTATTGTGGCAAAGTGCATATAGTGAGCTTGTTTTCATGGATGTGTATTGGCCAGAATTTAGAAAAATTGATCTCATGCGTGCCATCAGGACATTTCAGAAGAGGGGCCGTAGACTTGGCAAATAGAAAATAGAAATACTAGTTTCATAAAGTTACAACACATATGCTTGAGGAGAGATCAGCCGGGGCAATTTTATATCGTGAATCGCCGTCAGGTAAACTCTATTTGCTTTTGAATTATCCATCTGGGCACTGGGATTTTGTCAAGGGAAATATCGAGAAAGGAGAGACTTTCAAACAGACAACCTTACGAGAGATTAAAGAGGAAACTGGCATAATAGATGTGAGTTTTGTAGAAGGTTTTGAGAACAAGGTTGAATACTATTATCAGCGCGATGGAGAACTTGTGCACAAGGAAGTTGTTTTCTTTTTAGCAAAAACAGTGACAGAATCCGTAGAAATATCACATGAACATCTCGGATTCACATGGCTCAAATTTGATGACGTAATGAAGAAAGTGACATATAAAACAGCTCAGAGTTTGCTGAAAAAAGTAAATGAGTTATGATTCAAGACTTAGTTGCTGAAGTCTTTTTACTTCTGAAATTTGGTTTTTAGAATTTAGAATTGTTCTTCCAACTATTAGATAACTAGATCCCGCTTGTAGAGTTTTTCTTGCATCCCCTCCTTGTGTCCCTATGCCTGGCGAATAAATTTCACATCTGCCTCTGACAGATTTTGCAGTACGAGATATGATGTCGGGCACTGTCGCACCCACTACTATCCCATCAACATTTGAAATACATGACCATTTTAAAAACAAGTCATGGATTTTTTTCATTTTACCCGTTCTAGAACTCTTTACACCAAGTCCATACCCTAACTTTGCCCCAGGATGACTCATATGTACAAGCGTAATTACACCATGCCCATCACTGTGAGCTGCCTTGACTAGCTCTTTTAGATTTTCAAGTCCCATTATTGGGTTTGCGATGACTGCATCAAATCCACATCTCCAAAGCCTCTGCATGGTAATCATGTTAGTATTCCCTATATCGTTTAGTTTGATATCAGCAATGATTTGTAGTCCTTTGCTGTGAGCAAGTTGATTTATTTTTGTTAGACTTTTCTCACTCAAAGGCAGTATCACGTGAAAATTGAGTTTGATTGCACAGATATGTTTGCCTAGTCTGTTTATGTTAGCAATTGTTTTTTTTTCCAATTTGTCAACACTGATATCGCCCAGATCATTGGCAAGTATTATTCTACTCTTTCCTAATGAGGCTTTTTCTATTCTTCTTCTAAAACTAATCATAGTTTGACTAGAGGATGTTTACCTTTTAGCTTTATTACTTTAAGGTATGAATAACCATGTTCGCTTATACCACTGACAAAGGAGGGTTCAGTGCCATCCTTGCTCGAATACTTTAGGAATGGTTTTGTGGGTTCATAATCAATTTTCACATGACAAAAATATGACACTTCGTCAGATTCGTTAAAATTCATAAACACACCTACAAGCCACTTTGTACCTTCAAGAAACGCAAATAGAGGAAAGGGGGATTCTTCGAATCCATAGCTTAGTTTTATCAAGCTTGTAAGATCCTCAAGCTCAAGTGGTTCATACATTACTTCAGGCTCGACAGTTTCTGGTTTGAGTGATTCTGGTAGCGTCTTTATTCTTATGATTGGAGAATAGAGATAAGTTGGATTTGTTATTGTGTTTACAATATTACAATCTTCTTTATTTGTTTTAAAACCATATGAAAGATAATGACCAATGTTTGCGTTTTTGACATAATAGCTCACCGGCCTTTCTTTTAGAAGATCCATCTGGACAGAAATTACGTTCTTTTCGTCCAGCATAAAAGAGAAACATGTACGAGGAATTCTTTCCAGAGCACAAACAAGTCGTGAAAATTCATTTGTGTCAAAAACTTCTACATAACATGGGCGTTTAACCATAGGATTCCTTCCTAAAACCACCCCATTAAAAGTAGTCGTTTGTTATTTTACTGGTTTCTCCTATCAATGGTATCATTTACTTCAGGACCAGTACCAATCAAGGTTACAGGCACCTTTAGTTTATCTTCAATAGTTTTTATAAAATACTTGGCAGGTGAACTAAGGTCAGAAAATGACTGCATATGAGCACATTCAGGATATACCACATCAAGTTTTGTGATTGCAATCTGTGTTGCGCTGTTTAGCATTATAGATCGTTTTGCAAGTTCAAAATCAAATTCTGCTGCTCTTCTTTGTCTACCCGTGACAGTACCAACCTCTTGCCATCCATTTGTAATGACCTTTTCCGAACTTAATTCATTTTTCAGCGGACCTTCTCCCACCCTAGTTACAAACGATTTGAAGACAATCACCACATCATCGACTCTTTTTGGACCTATTCCCACATCGGCACATATTCCAGAGGCAGTGACATCCTTAGAGGTAACATATGGATATGTTCCATGCCACAATGAGAGAAAAGTTCCCTGGGTTCCTTCTACCAAAACTTGTTCTTTTCTTTCTAGAGCAAAATTAACTGCGTTAGGAATATCATCAAGATACAGTGCAAGTGAATCAATTTCTTTTGCAAGCTTGAGCGTCCTCATGGCCCTGTCTGCGTTGGCAGGTCCAGTTCCTGTACCCGTGCTGCCGATAGATTCTTTCAGCCTTCCTTGAGAATCAATTATTCTGTGAGAATCTTCAATGATCCCACATTGATAGTCAACAAAGGATCTATCTTGAGTACCAAATGTAGATATTTCTTGCAATAATACATCCAAGCTTATTACGACACCAGGTCCCACCAGTAATCGCGTATTAGGATTCAGAAACGCACTTGGAAGCATTCTTACTTTGTATTTTTTGCCAGCATGTTCTATAGTGTGACCTGCATTAGGCCCTACACCTCCTCTAACTGCTATTACAGGATTATCTTTCATAGCAAGATATGAAATGATCTTGCCTTTACCTTCGTCTCCAAAAAAACCACCAACAATAACTGTAGAAGGCATAAAAGAGAAACATATGTGGATATATTTAAGCCAAATCTTATCAATACAATTTTAGCAAAGGAGATGAACTGCAACTTTACATGTCAGAGCCAAATTATGCTGGAAACATCATAGTTACCTTGGCAAATCTTCCCGAATTTCTTCGC
>DAHUYT010000028.1:0-18528 GCA_027315065.1 Nitrososphaerota archaeon
CCCCATCTACAGTTTCTCTCTACATTTCACAGATGACAAGAGACAGCATTGTTGAAAGCGAATTCATTAATTTCAAAAAAAGATACTATGTCAAAGACTTGGAAAGACTAGAAAAAATTATTGATAAATATCATCCAAGATTGATTGAAAGTTTGGCGGATCATTTTGCCGATACTTTCTCATCACTTTAAAAGTATCACAAATATCATTCTTGCAATACTAGAGTTGAAAGATAGACAACCGAGAACGAAGATCAGAGTTTATTTAAGTCTGCATAATTGCATACGATAAGAATTAATGCATCATGAGATTTGTATATTTTTTAGCTATTGCTGTCATAACCACCTCGCTTTTTCTTGTTTCAAAAGCTCACGGTGACGGTCTAGCTAGTGAAGTTCTTCCCCCGTCGCTCATAGGAAGCATGAATGTTACTTTGTCTATCAGTTCTGCCCCGTTTTTAACTGACAGCAATCATGCTGGCACTCAGCTAAATATGATCTTGATGGATGCGTCAACTCAACAACCAATCCCCTACGATACACTTGCCATTTCTGCATTCAAGGGACAAGATGCTGTTTTTGGTCACATATTCAAAAGTGATAGCGGAAATTTTGTTTTGAGTTTTTACCCACAACAGTCTGGCAGCATAACATTTAACGAGCAAGGCGGACTACTTTCAGGATTGTTTGATCAAAATAGCGGCAATTACAACATAAAAGGTCCAGCCTTCAAGTCTGCCGGATTGTATCGATTTAAAATTGAGGTCATCACAATGGGCGCATATAATAATCAAGTCAGTAAATCATACACTGCAGGCATATCCATACCAGAATATGACAATCTTACAATTAACGACCCCAGTTATGGAACTCAACATATGCAGATCATAGCATACTATGATCAGTTGCACAACATAACGTATAACCCAGTCAAGAAATTTGTAAATTTTACCATGCCATTTGACTGGTCAGAGCAGAACATAAGTCAACTTACGGTAATACACCAAGAGATCAGGATTCCAAGAACTTGGGGGAATTTCGTAGTAACAAAATATGATGTATATGTAAACAACATCAAGATACCTGACAATCGAATATCAATAGACGATTATTCCATGAGTGCATATAGAATAGTGCACCTCATTTTATACAAGCCAGATGTAGAAAATCTTCTTTCAGAACAAAAAGATCCAGGTCAAGAGATGAATTTTGC
Organism: Nitrososphaerota archaeon; assembly: GCA_027315065.1. Taxonomy (GTDB): domain Archaea; phylum Thermoproteota; class Nitrososphaeria; order Nitrososphaerales; family Nitrosopumilaceae; genus Nitrosotalea. Next base: position 1,213 of record DAHUYT010000028.1, read on the forward strand.
AATAAAACCAAGTGACACTAATACTTTCCCAGTAGTGCAGTTCACTAGAAACGCCCAATACAAGATAGCGTTAAGGTGGAACCCATCAAAGATCCTGACTGGCTCTACCACACAATTCAACTTCAAGGTACTAGATCCATTTACTGTAAATGAGACGGTGGGCCCGATTTCTTATGATTTCTCAGTACTTGAAGGAAAAGGCGAAGCAATATATCATCAAGTAGGAAAAACAACGGATTCAAGTCAGGGAAACAATATCAACGTAGCATTTCCAACAAACTATACAGGGCCAATCACGATAGCATTTGAGAACCTGAATGGAAGCAGTTTTTCAAGTACAGAATTCCCAGCAACAGTCAGTCATGGGATTATAACGAACCAATCAGTGGTGCCAGAGTTTCCATTCACTGTACTTGTAATACTTGTAACTGCATTTGCATTGTCGGTATCACTTTCAAAGTCAGATTTGTTCAAATCAACGCAGATCTGATCTATCCTTTCATACCATATCCAACTAGCACAGAATAGCACCCAAGACCGCAATCCTCGCAAATAGGTTTCATGGCTTTGTCCTCAGCACTACCAATACAGCATGGCCTTTTTTCTCGCCCCATGTGGTCTACCGAGAGTATAGCCCACGTAGGACAATCTATGGGTGTTGTTCCTTTTCCTCCCCAATTCTTTTTCATTAGTTCAAGTTGGCTATCAGGATTTATTATATAATCAGAGTACTTTTCTTTCATTGTCATTATTTCGTCAACAACGCGCGTTCTTTCTTCTCCAAATGGTAACCACAAGGGATCATTTTTCATAAAGGGAGTATGGAACTGAAACCCAATTTTATTTGAATACCCACGCCATTCTTCGATCACATCATTTACAGTCTTGTAGTTAAGTGAGTTTATAGTCATCGTAATCCACATGTCCTTGTAAGCCAGTTTACCATTTTTTTCTACATAATCAATAACGTTCTTTCTTGTCTTATCCCATGAGCCGTTACCGCGAATCTTGTCATGAATGTCTTTTGTTCCATCTATTGATATCCAATAGAAATACAAATTATCATATTTTTTTAAGGGGATTGTGCCATTAGACACTATACAAATTCGTTTTGGAAATTCTTTTATGAACAACTCAATTACATCTGGTCTCATAGTAGGTTCTCCCCCAACAAGTGTAATTATAAAAATATTATTCTTCTTAAATTTCTCGTCTATTACTTTTTTCCACTGGTCTACAGTAAGCTCTTCGTTTTCTTTTCTATTAAGCCACCAATAGCAATGCGTGCAGTGAAGATTACACACATTGATTACATCTGCGGATCCATATACTGGACTACGTTTGTTAAATAACTTGTATCCAACAAATTTGCTGAATATATGTACATAACTTGGAGTCTCTTGAATTATTTGCTTTACTCCCCTTCCCATTATTTCCATTATGCCTTAGATGCTCCATAGAGCCTTATAAGATCTTTTTATTTTTCAGATGCAGTGTTTAAGAAATCTTGCGATGACAGTCTTCGCAAGATCAGTGCACATACTCAGTTAGCACATATCAGCGTAGTAGTGCACCGAATTTTATCCAGATTACGAATTCTTGTAGTTATGGTCTGCTTGATCTCGTCAACTTGCAAAGATTGAATCTTGACGAGTATGTCATAGTTACCAAATACACCTGCTATTTCCTTAACACATTCTATTGGCTTTAATTTGTCTATGACTGAACTTTCTGACCCCATCTCACAGTTAATCATCACATAGGCAGTTTCCAACCCATATTATTTACGCAATTATAGTATATGAGATTTACATGTAATCAAGCATATAATGAAAATAAAAAAAGACAGGAGTTACTGTGCTCCAATTAAGAAAATAACATTGACCGTTGTTGTTATGTCTTGATTTGATGCAAGTATTGGCGTCTGTACTGCCATCTGATATTCAGGAGCAGGTATCCCAGCCATACTATATGCCTGAACTGGCGAAGGCATATTGAACTCAGATAGGTTTACTGCTTTTACACCTATGATTTTCTGACCAAGTGGAGATAACGCCTTTTCAGCTTTTGATTGTGCGTCCAAGACTGCCTGACTAATTAGATCGTTTTGAACACTCTGTTGTTTTGCCGGTGAAAGCAAGAACGACACACTATCTACCCTATTTGCTCCTGCTCCAACTGCTGCATCAAGTATCTTTCCTGCAAGTCCTAGTTTTGTAGTTTTAATAAGTAATGTATCTGAAACCTTGTATCCAACAAGTGCATTTTTGTATTCGTTGTATGGAGGATACGGACCTGTCTGATTATAGACTGGGTTTATGGTAAAGCCGTTAGTACCGGTTTCATTGTTGGTAATGCCAAGATTTTGTATCGCGGTAACTGTGGCATTCATTGTTTGGGCATTTTCACTCATCGCTTCTTGTGCTGTTTTTGCTTGCGTATCAACACCTAGCTGTATGTTAACAAGATCTGGAGAAACTGACAAGGTGGCAGTTCCAGTTACAGAAGTAGTGTTTTGTTGCGATGGAAAATAATACGGTGCTTGTTGCGCATATGCTTTATTGCCAGAGGTTTGCACATCAGTAAAGAGTGATGCATACACAATCACAATTGCTGCAAGGGTGGCCAGAATTATTGTGGTTTTATTTGTCATTAACGTGATGTAAAACGCCAGCTCTTATAGGCTTTGATTAAATTTTGCTTTAACTTAACTTTATGAGAAAAATTGCATCAAACTAACATATGCAAAAAATTTTTTATTTTTAACCTCATATAGAAAAATTAATGAGTTGTTTTGATTTTTTTATTTTTTAATCTACTAACTAGTTTTATTCCAAAAAAAGCAACACAGAACATGACATCTCCTACAATCAATGCAAACAATATCATCATCTGATCTCCCGAAAGGATAGATGGTTCAAGATGGGGAGAGTGGTTGGAATTGATTGAACTGTGTTGATTATCCATGCATTGTAGTAGATGTTTGTGGCACAGTCTTTGCAGTCATTTCAGGAGTATAGTGGATCTCTTGTGCCGGGGTTTGGTTTTTTTCAAACAAGTGGATTACTGATACACCTAAACAAAAGATGATATGCTTGCCACATAGTGTCTAGTTTCATCAAAATATGGCATTGTTCTTTGAAATTAGCAGGGCATTGTCAGATGGATTCTCAGGAGGATTATACAAGTGCAGTTTTAGCGGGCCCATAGTATTTCATTTGCTTGTTTTTTGGCTCATCTCAACTTTGTCTATTTTGATAAGACCCACACTCAAAAGTCGATATATGTGCCAATCAACAAGAGATAATGAAATCGCTAGCGCCTTTGCCAGCTCATTTGAGCTTGTAGTACCTTTGATATTTTGCCAAAGATTGCGCGACTAGGTTCAAAAATCTAAATGCACACCCAATCACAAGACAGACAAAATTACCAAACCTATTCTACTTACCAGACATGCTCCACTTTTCTTCATGATTCATATTTAATATTTTTTCAATTGGAATGTCACCGTGATCTTTGCTCAGATGTGTTGTGTATTCAAGAAGACTAGTGAATCTTTGCTTGCAAATAGGACAGTCTTTCTCAAATCCAGCCATCGATATAATTTGATTTAGAATTTTTCTATTTTAATGTATGCTAGATTATCATGTTAATGATTTTCTAGGCTTTTCTTTCATGGAAAATTCATTCGAATTGTTTCATTTATACTCAAAGATAGCAGTTATACAGAAAGGTTACTTGTAGTTATTTTTGGTATAGTTTTGAAATTGCGTTGATTATATTTTTCTGAATTTTCTTGTCATACATGTTTGGTATTATGTTATCATAATGAAGATCCCTATCTGAGACAGTTTTTGCTAATGCTATTGCAGTGACAAGCAATAAATCCATAGTGATTTTATTTATTTTTTTGTCTAGTATTGCCCTCATAAGGTGAGGAAATACTAGTGCGTTATTGACTTTGTTAGGATAAAGATAACTTCCGGTTGCTACGATTTTTGCGCCAGCTGCCTTTGCCATATCAGGCTTTATCTCAGGATCCGGGTTGGTAAGTGCAAAAACTATTGGATCTCGATTCATCGTTTTTATCATCTCAAAAGTTATCAGATTTTTCTTTCCTGATACACCAACTAAAACATCGGCATTTTTTAGTGCATCATGTAGTGAACCTTTTTCTTTTTTTGGATTGGTTATATCTCCTAGTTCTTTTTTGTATTTGTTCATATTTCCAGATCTTCCCTTGTAGATTATGCCATCAGAATCTGTAACAAGTATATTTTTGCAGTCAGACGCAGCAAGTAATTTACATATACCGTACCCTGCAGAACCAGCTCCTGCCACTACCACTCTTATTTTTGAGAGTTGTTTTTTGGTAAGTTTTAACGAGTTTAATAATGCAGAAAGTACTACCACAGAGGTTCCATGTCTATCATCATGAAAGATCGGAATAGGTAATGATTTTTCCAACTCGTCAGATATTTCCATTACTTTTGGAGATTCAATATCTTCCAAATTTATTGCGCCAAATACAGGTTCAATTGCCTTGATTGTTGAAATGATCTCGTCTTTCTTTGTAGTATTAAGACAGATTGGAAAGGCACTTATGCCTCCAAATTCTTTGTACAGGACAGCTTTTCCCTCCATAACTGGCAATGCAGCATATGGACCTATGTCTCCCAATCCAAGTATTCGCGTACCATCAGTCACGATTGCCACATTATTCCCTTTTGATGTAAGAGTGTATTTTTTTTCAGGATGACGATAGATTTCTTCGCATACTGCTGCAACCCCAGGAGTATAGACTAGTTTTATCTCGTTTGATCTTAGATTTTTTATTTTTCCTGTAACAGATATCATTCCTTTTAATTTCTTGTGTAATTCAAGTGCCTTCTTTGAGTTCTGGTCAGAAATCATGCGTTATCACTCTAACACCTGCTTTGTAAGTCTTTCAATCATTCTTGTGCAATCATGACTACAGTTGGTCGTCATCGCATGCATATTTTTTGTCAAGTCTATAGATGATTGTGTTTTCTGTCAAGTCAAACTTTACACTGCATCCAAGATCCTTAAACGCCGCTTCATAAAATGTCTTGAAATGATTGGACCATTTAATTCCCATATCATGTCGCATGATAAACTTGATTTCATTTTTGTCATCCATCTGTGTAAAGCTAAAACCTGCAGCTTTTGCCCTGCCACGTAAAACCGATATCCACCCCCAGACATCATACTTTCCTTTCATTGTAAACAACATATCTCTTGAAACATGTTTTCCTTTTTCCGCTGCAATATCTAGAATTGTCTTATCATCGAGTTTATCAAACCAAGATATGAGGAGTGCTTTTGGCACAGGTACCCACCCAGATTTGGATGCTATAATATCCCAATCCACCGCATGTGCTAGGAGTTGATTCACCAGAGCATTAAGAGTAATCCTCTCAAAAGTAGCATGGGATTTTATCTTATCTAGAACTGTCTTGTCTATCCTAAATGTTACGGTTTTATTCTTCTCAGTTATGAACTCGTCATCCATGATACAGTTTTTGTTGGTCGCATACTGATTAACATTACGAAAGTGTCATTTGTACTCATTTGTAACATGATCAAAAAATCATTTCACGACGCATCTTGAACTATCATTGAACCATCACAAATTTACAAATCCACCACCTACACTAGAGCGCAATGTGAGAAAGGCTAGACGATAAAACCGTATGTCAGAATCTCAAGATTATTCAACATGATGTTGTACTATCAACTGATCATAGAATCTAACTGACTTGATATTAACAAACTCTAGCATGCCATACCTTGAGAGCTCCCTTCCAAAGCCACTTTGTTTTACTCCGCCAAAGGGTATTCTTGGATCAGAGACAACAACATTGTTGACTGCTATAATTCCAGACTCGATTGACCTTGACAGTTTATCAGCTTTATCGAGATTTTGAGTCCAGATGCTTCCACCAAGTCCAAATTGTGATTCGTTAGCAAGGCGTATTGCCTCCATCTCATCTTCTACAACAGTTATTGGCGCAACTGGTCCAAATGCCTCCTCTTGAGCCATACGCATCTTGCTGGTAACATTACCAAGTATTGTAGGACTGTAAAAGTATCCTTTGCTGTTCAATCTCTTTCCTCCAGTCAGTACTTCGGCACCCTTGTCTACTGCGTCTTTTACAAGCTCTTCTATTTTTTCAAGACCTGCGGAATTTACCAGAGGCCCCATGTCAGTATCTTCAGAGGTAGGATCCCCCACTCTGAGCTTTTCTGTTTTTTGGACAAACTTTTCAGTGAACTCTTTGGCAAGATTCTTTGTAACAAAAAATCTTTTTGATGCAATACAGCTTTGTCCGCAGTTGATAAAACGTCCTTTAACTGCACCCGCGGATGCCTTTTCAGCATCTGCATCCGAGCACACTATAAAAGGATCGCTACCACCAAGCTCTAGGACACATTTCTTTATTTTAGAGGTTGCCCGTTGCGCCACTTTCGAGCCAGCCAAGTTGCTGCCTGTAAATGTCACAGCATTAACAGAATCTATGAGTTGCTCTGCCATGGTAGAATCAGCAATAGCAGTTTGGAAAATGCCTTCAGGCAGTCCTGCTTTATTGAATATATTTTCAATTTCTATACCACATTGCATTGTTGCACTAGCTGGCTTTAGAACAACAGTATTTCCAGCCATCAGTGAAGGAGCTGCAAACCTCAAAGCTTGCCAGTATGGAAAATTCCACGGCATTATACTTCCAATTACCCCTATGGGCTCAAAAGCTATGAAGCTCTTTCTAGCATCAGTGTTTATGGATTCATCGTGGAGAAATGTTTCACTGTTATCTGCATAAAACTCCATAACATAAGCACATTTTTCAACTTCAGATAATGATTCCTTTATTGCCTTACCCATCTCTTTTGTTGCAGTGAGTGCCAATTGTTGTTTATTCTTTCGCAAAGCATCAGCAAAGATATTGATAAAATCAGATCTTCTTTTGATATCTCTTTTCCAATCAAGAAAAGCCTTTTTCGCCTTTTCTATTTTTTTATCCAGTTCTTCTTTTTTTATGACATTGTATTGTGCCAAAACTTCCTCTGTTGCCGGATTAATTGTCTTAATTACCATATCAGAGTAAGATAAAGCGTCGTATATAACACCCTCAATCGGTCTAGTTGCAAGTGAATAATTTGCAATTTAGAAGCCTTTAATATTTAAACCAAGAGAATGTATCATATGCAAACTACCGCCTCGCGTGAAAAACAAAAGACACCGTTTGAGACAGTTCTTGTCTTGCAAGGAGGAGGATCTCTTGGAGCTTACGAATGTGGTGTCTACAAGGCATTGCATCAGCACGGAATCAAGTTTGACATTGTGGCAGGAACGTCAATTGGAGCAATCAATGCGTCAGTTATTGTAGGAAGTAGAAGCGATGAACCTGCAAAGACATTAGAAGAGTTTTGGTTGGATTTATCAGAAGGTGTAACTTCTGCTGGCTTGTCTGATGAGATACGACCATATTTTGCATCGGCGTACTCTGCACTTTTTGGAAATCCTAAAATGTTCTTTCCAAAGTGGTTTGTCCCAAGCGCTGATTATTTTATGCCATATTTTTGGCAATATATTTACGACATAACCCCCCTCAAGAACACATTAAACCAATATATCGATTTTCAAAAAATTCGTAGTCCTGACAAACCAAGACTCCTAATAACATCAACAGATGTCCAAAATGCAAAGCCTTCTGTTTTTGATAGCAAGTATGACAATATTGAAGCAGATCATGTGCTTGCTAGTGCCGGATATCCATTTTATGGCATTTCATGGACCCAAAAAAGTGGAAAATATCTATGGGATGGCACTCTTCTAAGTAATACTCCTCTTCGTGAAGTAATAAACGCTTCACCAAAACGGGACAAGCAAGTCTACGTAGTAGATCTCTTTCCAAAAAATCAGCCCGAGATTCCAAATAACATGTTTGAGGTATGGCACAGAGCAAGAGACATCATGCATACTGACAAGTCGGAGAACAACATACACATGTCAAAAGTAATCACTCGTTACTTGAAATTAATACGAGAAATGCATGGGATTCTTAGATCATCAACACTTGATGAAAAGGCCAAATCAAAATTTACACAGTTAGAGTCGGAGTATCACAGTCTTGCCTCAGAGCGAGGTGGTATCATAGATCAGATAATAAAAATACAACGCCATGAGCATGCTCATTTTCTCCTAGAAGATGCAGATTTTTCGATTGCTACAATAAGAGAGCTAATAGACAAAGGTGAAAGAGATGCCAAGGAAACACTCGCTACATGCAACATAGAACAATAGATCACTAGGATAGAAGCCAAAAAATCTGACCAACGACAGTTTACACAGTACCAAAATATTGTAACGAAAAAGGCTTATCATGCATGTTTTCTCCTTACGTATAGTTGCAGACCAAGTTTGCAGATGTTTGGGGACACAAAATAAGATATTTTGATGATGGAAGATCAGATAAAACGATCCTCCTCATACATGGATTAGGGGGTTCTGCAGAAAGATGGCTAAAAGTTATCCCCAGCCTCAGTCAAAAATATAGAGTCATTGCACCAGATATGATCGGTTTTGGATACAGCGACAAGCCGTCAGTGGACTATACAATAGAATTTTTTGGTAAGTTCCTATCTGCTTTTATCAACACATTAGGGCTGAAAACAGTCATTCTTGTAGGTACCTCGCTTGGAGGACAAATTGCAGTAGAATGTACAAACACCGATCACCATATTATAGAAAAGTTGATCCTCGTTGCACCTTCTGGCACCATGAAACAATCCACTGCGGCAATAGACGCATATATGATGGCAGCCCTTTATCCAAATCATGCAAGTGCAAGAACTGCATTTGAGATGATGTCCAATTCATGCACAGTGGACGAATTTACCGTGTCCGATTTTGTGGAAAGAATGTCCATTCCAAACGCAAAGCTTGCTTTCATCTCTTCAGTACTAGGAATAAAAAACTCGAAAATAGACGAAAAGTTACAGAAGATAATGACACCTACATTGTTAGTGTGGGGAAAAGAAGACAGAGTGATACCCATAGAACATGCCAGACAATTTGTTTCCTCAATTAGGAACTGCAAGTTCCTAGAGTTAGACGACTGCGGTCATCTACCACATGTGGAAAAGCCAGACATTTTCTCCAGATCCATACTTGAATTCCTAGATTCAAGGCTCATTGTAGCCTAAGACGTGTTGCCAGATTTACATGTCAGCTACAGATTGGTCACATCAGAAGAATTATGCATGGCCAGTAAGAGTTAAATACCATTTGTTGGTAATAATTACCAATGACTGGTAATAACAACCAATATGATCCGACTGAAATGTTTCGTGAATGGATACAAAGAAGCGGAAAAGCGCAAATGGATTTTATGAAGACTTTTGGCGAGATGATGGGTAAAAACAATCAACTCAATCCGCTTGACACATTAAAAGAAATAGCAAACAAAACTACCAAGGCACAATCTGATTTTGTCCAAAATTTCGCAGATATGCAGTCAAAAGGCATGTACAACATGTTTAACACATCACCGCTACTACCCTCACTCCTATCATGGGGAGCTTTTAAAACATCAGTAGGAAGTAATGGTCGAATTTCGATACCGGAAACAGAACGAGATGCCCTTGGAATCAAGGAAGAGGACCTCGTACAAGTAATTGTCATACCGGTCGAAAGAAGAAAACAAAAAGAGGAGGTGAAAGAATGAGTAAGACAACAGAGACAAAAGAGATCTACGCAGTATACAAGCAGAATGTTAACCGATGCTTTGATGAAGTAGAGAAGAACGTTGCACAATGTTTACAGGCAGTGACCAATCTGCAGCAGGAATATGCAACAGCATGCAAAAATACAATCGAGAATGCAATTTCAACGCAACAGGAATATACTTCAAGAACTGGTCTATCTACAAACGTACCATCGGCGTACTTTAAAATAGTCAATGATGCGACAGAAGAGATAGTCAAGACGGGTTCTGTTCAAAGTAAAGCAGTGCTTGCAACAATCGATGCAATAAGACAGAACGTAAAGACATTCAACGACAACACAAAAGCATTTTCTGATATGAATGCAAACATACTGCAATCTTGGTTCTCGACATTGACACCAGCAAGAAATTAGCTAGTGTCTGACCATTCTTTTATTTTTCAGATCTTTCTTTTATCCACTGACCAAGTTCTGGTAATACCTTTTTTTGAGAAAATGAGCTGGCTATCATGCCCACGTGTCCTGTAGCATATATTCTCAACGTTTTATCTCCACTAGACACGGCATAGTGTATTGGCATACTACATTCTGGCGATACCAAGTGATCTCCCACTGCCACTTGGGTAAAGACTGGCATAGAGATAGTTTTTAGGTCTACCCGCCTTCCCGCTACACGCATCTGGTTTATAATCAACAAATTATCTTGGTAAATATTCTTTACCCATTCTCTGAAAAGTTCGCCCGGAATTGGAGGAGTGTCACTTAGCCACTTTTCCACACGTATAAAGTTTTCAACATACTCTTTGTTGTGGATATTCTTAAAGAATTGAACGTATTTTTCAATGCCCTGCTCAAAGGGTTTTAGAATAGAGAACACATAATACATGAATTCAGGAGGTACATTACCTACTATGTCAGCCACCTTGTCTACATCCATATGTTTTGCCAAGTTTGCTACCACTGTATCATCTCTACTTCCGTCAATTACAGGGGCAGTTAAAACCAAGTTCTTTATTTTTTCAGAATGTAATGATGCGTAAACGGTAGCAAGAGTTCCACCAGTACAATACCCTTGCATCGATACCTTATCTACACCTGACTCGTTAAGGACATAGTCAACACAATTATTCATGTAGTCGTTTACGTAATCGTCAAAACCAAGATATCTATCCATAGCAGTAGGCGTACCCCAATCTATCAGATATACATCCAAGCCTTGTTCCAACATGTTTCTTATCCAGCTTTTTCGCGGATGAATGTCTAGTATATGATATCTGTTTATCAGAGCATATGTGATCAAAAGAGGTGTTTTTACTTGTTTTTTCCAGGTAGAATTAAAATGTAGTAATCTCATCTTTCCCTCAGAATATACAACATCGTGTGGAGTCATGCCCATATTGATCTCATCTGGCGCCATAGCCAGCTTTGGCGCGTCAAGAATATTCCGGTTCAATTGCAAAAACTCTGCCAACACTCTTGGGTCTATCCTAAGTTCACTTTCCATTCCCATTTCCTCCATGGTTAGCTATTTTTTCAAGTTTGGCAACTCTTTTTCGCAACAAGTGTAGTTCTTTGTACAGTTCATCAATTTCTTTCTTTGTAGGCATATTAACAGTCTCCAACATGAGTGAGGTCACATTATTCCAGTGTTTTGCAAGCTCAAGTTCGCTTGATACTAGATTCCCAAAGTTTTCTGCAAATTCCTGAGAATCAAACAATCTTGTAAAGTAATTTTCGAATATGTCTATCCAGATACGTTTTATAGCATCGAGGTTTTCGACATCAGTAGGAATCTCTGGTACTTTTTTGCTAAACTGCTTTTGTGCCTCATTCCACGTATCTGCTAGTTGTTTATAATATTCACCAAGTCTTGTGTTAAATTCAGTCAGTTCTTGGTTAATTTCTATCATTTCTGCACCTACCTGTTTGGCATTAACTCCTAGTTTCCTAAATGGCCCCGTAGACATTAATGATTGCGACCTACTTGACATAAGCGATATCAAATCTATCCAAAATAATGACGCATGTTTGTAATATCCTAATGATTTCTCATACTCTTCAGTATAACTTGCCAAGTGTATTAGATAACACACGTACATCTTATAGAGATTACGCGTGGGTTTTATCAAAGGGCAGATTTATCTCAATGTAAACCTTAACACTCCATACCTGCAAATCATTAAAAGATACCTGTACCATGATAATATGTTGTCACAAAAGAAGCCTCAGCCTGTAGAGCCGAGCACTATAGAAAACACTTCAACTATGTCTGTTTGCGACATCATACACACTAATGCTACTAACATAATTGAAAAGATTGAATCTCTTTTACCTACAAACATGCAAATGTATTCTGATTTTTACACAGAGTGCCTACATTCATTACAAGATCTCTTTGGAGCATGTTATATATCAGAAAACAATATTTTAGTCAAGATGGGAATTGATCAGAAAACCATACAATCATTCGGCACATACGTCAAAACAATTACCAGATCAACAATCGTTCAAATTGAAATGTCTAACAATATTCAAAGAACATATTTACAGACTCAGATATTAGCCATTAAAACACTTGATGAATACATACGCCTTACACTTGACTATTACTCAGGAATGTTTTCAGGATCTTCCGCCCCCTTTTTTCAGGAAATTTCAAACTGTTAGATTTTTGTTTCTCATGACAATACACAAACCTTGAATTGTAGTCATTTAGGCAAGTTACCAGAATTGGTAAGTAATACAGACGGACAAAAACTTATGTCATGATAGAATTGATCAACTCATAGATGCAAGAAAGATACGTTGCGGTCAATGGAAATAAGATAAGGTATATTGAGGAAGGAGACTCTGCAAATATCATAATTTTACTTCATGGCCTGGGAGGAATGGCTGAGAGGTGGTTACCCATAATTCCATTGCTGAGTAAAAAATATCGAGTGATTGTACCTGATTTAATAGGATATGGTAAAAGTGATAAACCGCAGGTGGATTACACGCCAGAGTTCTTCAGAGATTCAGTACTTGGTTTTCTAGAAGCGTTGTCGTTACAGAATATAATCATGATCGGGACATCGCTTGGAGGGGAGATTGTGGCAGAATGTGCGATTACACAAAATCCTGCGATCAAAAGGATCGTCATGGTAGCACCAGCTGGAATAATGAAGAAACCCACTCCTGTTCTTGAGGCATATACGATGGCCGCACTGTATCCAAATCATGAATCTGTAAGAATTGCATATCAGATGATGATGGGAGATAATAAGGAGATAAGTCCCCAATCAGTTGAGAATTTCATTTCAAATATGACCAGGCCCAATTCCAAGATGGTGTTTCTTTCCACGCTTTTAGGAATGAAAAACTCTCCTGCCATAACAGATAAACTACAAGTAATCAAGATACCGACACTACTCATATGGGGAAGTGAGGACAAGATGATCCCAATAGAGTATTCAAAAGGATTTGTGAGTTCTATTCCAAATTGCTATTTTGTAGTAATGCACGGATGTGGGCATGCCCCCTACGAAGAAAAACCTAATGACTTTGTAAAGATAGTGCTTGATTTTCTAAAATAAAGTTCGCGCGATAAAAAAGTAAGTGTAGATCACACCTATAACTCAATCAGCAGAATCAGATGACCATTTGACTGTTTATCACGTGTAAAGTATCTAAGACTAACTCATAATGAGATAAGAGCCACAGCTATAGATAATAGAATGCAGCATTACACATAGCATGCTTCAAAAGAGCAAACAATTACAGTATTTTGAATCTAGGATCTACGTCATCATAGAGTCGACGAACTGTACAAATACATTTGCGTGAGAATCTTTTGTTTTATCCCACACCTTCTTGAATTTTGGAATTGTCATTATAGACCTTATCATTTCCTTTGAGCGAAACCAGAGGTCCGGCTCAAGTATTTTTGATTTATGCATGGAATGTAAAAATTCAAACAGATCAAGAAGAGCAACAATAGTATAATATTCCTCAGGAGTGTCAACTATTCCAAAGCGTTCCAAGAAGAGCGGACTATCCTGTGCTATTTTGGTAAAAGACGTAGTTTTTTCAAGATTCATTCTTGTTTCTATTAGCCTGGAGTATATCTGCTGGCTAGTCTGTATGCGCAATTCTCGTTTTACTAAACGAAGTTGCCATACAGATATGGTAAGAATAGTGGACAAAATCACAACTATGATAATTGATAAATAATCTGATAGTGATTCCATTTTACGATGTCATTTTGTACGTAGCGTTTTGTATTAAGTCATTCCCATAACAAAGTGGGTTGCCAAGCAAGATATCATACCATATTGACTCATAGCAACTAACAGAACAATTTCTTTAACTTCAGGTTTACAGTTCATTCTTTTCTTTCTTGAATTTCAGTAAATGTCTTCAATCTTGTAACATCTGGTTTAAAAAATAGGTCGATAGACCAATCCGTTAATACTCTTAATTTCTTTTCCAGAGTTGGCAGATGACTCAGATAGTAAGATCTCCAAATCATCCATGCGAGCAGACCGTGAGTCTTCATGCCAAATAGTATGCCAACGCCCTTTCTTTTTCCGATTTGGGCCATTATTCCTCTTGACTTGTAATTGAAGCTAACTTTATTCCCCCCTCTTATTGCTGATATCAGATTGTTTGCCACAACTTTTGCTTGTTCTACCGCGTTTTGTGCAGTTGGCGGATATGGCCTTTCGGTATGTGGATCTGTAATAGATGCACAATCTCCAAGAGCATATACACCATCAATACCCTTGACCTCAAGATATCCGTCAACTATTATTCGTCCGCCCTTGTCATGCTCGCATTGTAATTCTTTGACAATCTTTTCTGGGGTCACACCTCCCGCCCATACCAACGTATGAGTACCTATAACGGTGCCATCCTTTAGTTTCATGTCATATAGGGTTGCTGAACTAACTGGACTTTTCAGGATTATTTCTATTCCAGATTCTTTCAGCTTTTGTGCAGCAAATTTTGAAAGGTCGTCGCTTACTTCAGGCAATACTTTGTCCATAGCATCCGCAAGAATCACACGTATGTCTTGGATATCAACATCATGATAAAAGTCTCTGACTGCATCCCTGACTAGTACATTTAATTCGCCTACCGTCTCTACACCTGCAAATCCTGCCCCTACAACAACAAATGTCATCAGGGTCTTTCTTAGTTCTCTGTCTTGCTCGATGCTAGCTTGTTCTAACATGTCAATGACATGATTGCGCAGAGCAATTGCATCACCAAGACTTTTCATGGTATAGGAGTATTTTTTGACATCTTCCATGCCAAAGAAATTAGTCTCACCACCAAGAGATATTACCAGATAGTCATAATCCAAGATATGATCATGCCAATTGGCCGATTCATTTCTGTCATCTATCGCATTTGATATAGTAACCTGTTTTTTTTGAAAATCAATAGATCTTACTGTTGCCTCGTAAAATCTCGCTCGCTTACAAAATGCTCTTACCGGCGTTACTATGTGCCTGGTTTCTATCATACCTGAAGCCACCTCCGGCAACATAGGAGTGAAGAGAAAGAAGTTGTCCTTGCTTACCATATTGACGTCTACAGTAAAATCATTTACAAATTTGTTTTCTAATCTTCTTAAAATCTCGATTCCTGCAAATCCCCCGCCTAAGATAAGTATTCTTTTTCGGTCTTTTACCTCAATGTTATTCATGTCTCTTTTTTTCATATGTAAAATACTAGGTTTCAGCATATAATAACAGTATAAGTGCAGATCGTGCCTATAATTCATCTCGGATTTTTCCCAGTCGATAATTTTAAGAGAGATTTTCATTAAAATTAAGAAAAGCGATTCGTAAGAGATAACATGTGCGAAACAAATGATCAACCTGTTTTGAGCTGAGACCTAAACAGATACGTTGGATCAGAATTAACAGGATTACATGCATGTGATCATATTTGTCATGTTACTCAACCATGCAGACTTTTACAACAACCTAAATTTGCCACCATATTTTCATCTTCTTTTTTTCTCTTTTTTAAATAGAAGATAGCCAACTACTCCACATCCTATACCAAGCGGAGCAAGATATTCTAAAAGCGATAAAACACTTGATAACGTATTTAATATATCATATCTTTCTGACCAGACAAAGAGATGAAAAGGTGCTACCGTGATGTATCTCGCGGTGTCCACCCTTAACACTACCAGATATTGTCCGCCTTTTGAAAATTTGTAAACAAATGCAAAATCCCCGTCACTTACCGTACTTTTAAATCTGTAAATTGGAATGTGTTGGCCTGGATTTTCCGATGTGATCGTGACAATTTCAGAAAAATTCCTTATGTGACTACCACCGAGGTCCTGTACACTAAATGCTAACGTAACATTCTTTCCGACTTGGACAGTAATCGGAGTTTGTCCAAACTCCATCTTGATGTCATGCATGTTATTTTGTACCTCTTGGTAGTTCAATCCATAAAGATGAGCAGAGGCAGATTCCATCTCAAATGATACGGCTACCAACACTATTACGACTAGCAAAGTAATGATCAGTCTAAACTTCATAGTTTACAGGCCTCAAGTACGTTTGGCAGCGACAGTCAAATGTAATGATTTGTTTTTTCGAACATGCCTATATCTAGTATTTTTTCTGGAATGAGTGAAGTTAATACATTTTCATCTACTGAACTAATATGAAAGACGGATTTTACAAAAATATTCATGTTCTAGCTTGGCTTTCTTTGAACATTATTTAAGTTCTTCAATACATGATCTTAGAGATTTGCGCATGATGATTGAATTGATCTTATGATATCATTTTGAATGGTCTGATTGTTCGCAACAGAAAAATACGAGTCAGTGTCAGACTTCTTGTGCACTGGAAATCATGCTTAATTTTGATTGTATTTGGGATTTCTTTGGCAAGCGTGCCATCTTTTGCACAATCAATGAACACTTATGTCATAAAAAATCCTGCGGGTGGGCAACCTTACAGCATTAACTACACCATAACAGGGGCAACTGTAAATGACATGCTGGTTAACACTCATGAAACATCACTTGTAATTTTATTAAATTCTACAAAAGATGGAAGATTAATCATAGACCTGCCTAGAACTCTAATTGACGCAAAGGACGGTGCAAGCGATGATCAGTTCATTGTACTCGTAGATGATACTTATACCGATTTTCATGAAAATAAAACAAGCACTGACAGAACTCTTTCAATTGCATTTACTAATGGAACTGAGAGAATTGAAATAATCGGAACACGTGTTCTTCCAGAATTTGGGCCTTTGCCAATTTTTATTCTTGCCGTATCAATTCTATCCATAATTGCAATTTCTTCAAAGACCAAGTTCAAGTATGACGTGTAGATCAAGATATTGTGAAAATTCTTAATTTAGCTAAAACCTGCTCCAAATTCATCTCCATGCTGAAGAGGATCTATGGAATCGGATTTTTTCAGTTTCAGATACAAGAATGCCTCATTAACTAATTGAATGGCAGATTCTTCATCCATGTGGAAATGTTTTTTTACAAAATCATAATACTTTTGAAGTTTTGCGGGATCTTGTTCATCAAG
>DAHUYT010000028.1:18537-21478 GCA_027315065.1 Nitrososphaerota archaeon
AGATTCTTCATCCATGTGGAAATGTTTTTTTACAAAATCATAATACTTTTGAAGTTTTGCGGGATCTTGTTCATCAAGTGAGGTGTCATCCTCTGCAATAATTAGTGAAATTTTCTCAATTTGTGAATTATATTTCGATTCAGTCAATATAGTCTATAAATTAGTCTAACTTTTAAGTGATTATAATAAATGATTCTTCAAACAGGCATAGAGTTTTGACAAAGCCCGATTATTTCTAGCCTGTACAGCAACTCATTTGTCTTTTGAGTCATCTTCTTCGAATTCATCATTTAGGTATTCCTGATCTCCATCATCATCTTCTGATTCCTCATCAAGGAATTCATCGCTTTGATTGATAGTCACACATTTAAAATCATCAATAACATACATGAATATTACGTAACATTGTTAGAACGCAATCCAGTTACGCTTCTTTCTATATGCTCATGAATCTGCATCAGGAATGCACTTAGTTACGTCTGTCAAGACATAGTAACCAAAAGTATATCTCTGCGTACCATGATGCAATCATTTTTAAAAGTCCAGATCTAGGCAAGATCAATAAACATGAAATGGTTACTAGTTATTGCGGTATTGGCAGTTCTTTCCGAACCAATAGCATATGGTCAGTTATATCCCATACAAACTAATACCGTCGATGCAAACACAAAGAATCTAACCTTTCCCTTAATTGCATATACACAGAACGACCAATACGAAGTGGATCTAACATGGGAACCACATAATATACTAACTGATAAAAAAATCATATTCATCTTTCAATTCTACGACCATAAAACTAGTGCCATTGTACCAAATGTAGATTACCAGTTTGTCATATCACAAGAGGGTAAGGAACTTGTAAGAATTCCGGGTACAACTTTGGAAAGTGGGGATTACAAGTATTTTGCTTTTGACCACCCCGGACCTGTAACCATAAGTCTTGAAAAAATAGATGATACTGATCTGTCGGTATCATATACTACTACTGTTTACCAAAACCCACATCCAACAGGATCGATTACCATAGTGCAACCTCCTCCAAACATGTCCGATAAAGAAAGAACAATATTTCCAGTATTGGAATATGCCTTCGTAGGTGTAATCATAGCTCTTCTAGTATGGATAGCCAGAGATAAGATAAAGAGCCTATTCATAAAGACTGATCTTTAAAAGTAGTAGATTTTTTGCGGATCCCTCTAATCTCAAAAAATCGGATTGTGATTATTTAAAGGTGATTTGAAACTTTCAGTTTACAACTCATTTGGAGAGCATCTAGGCGTGAATCTTTACAGATTTGATTTTATTCAGATATACATAACCGAGTGCAATGGCAAGCACCACGATTACGGTCATAATGACACCCATGTTCTCATAGAGGACTATCCACCCTATGCCAATCGTAAGCATTACTGCCGACCATGTAAAATAATAACTGTGGTTTTGAGCAATATTGCGTTCCTGCTTGCTCTTTAGGCCAATTACGGTAGTGTAGATTGAAACTGGAATCAAGAAAAGAGGAATAGACAAGACTAGTGATACAACATGCAATTGCAATAAAATGGCCACAGCGATAATTACTGCGATCACGATTGTTACGGTGTGTAAGATATTATGTCTTTGAATATTACTCAACAGTACAGATACTGCTTTCATTCCTATAAGCTTTGCAATCAAGCCATACAAATATAATAACAAAATATGGTATTTGCCAATAATTCAAGTTATTATAGTACTTTTTTGCCCTCTAATAATGAAAGGTTTGTCCAATTCCACCCTGATAAAAAAATTAAAGGAGAAAATAAGCCAGAATGAGAATCTCCTACGAAGATTGATGACCGAGTCTGAAAGCATTTGGGAAGAAACTAGTCTGGATCCAAGAGACTCATCATATCTTGTAGAAAAAACCATGCGTTTTGAGGTTGCACAAAAAAATATCAAAACCATATTTTCCTCCTTTAATGATCTAATTGATAATTACAAGAGTTTATGCCAAGAACTAGAAAAAATAGATCAATAATGCAAATAGTAGAATCTGCCGAGTTATTTGCCAAGGAAAGGCACACCGGCAAGACAAGAAATGACAACATCCCATACTTGGATCATTTGAAAGGAATAGTAAACAGGCTGAAAAATCTCGGAATACAGAATCAAGAAGTCATTGCAGCAGCCTGGCTATATGGCATCATGGAAGAAACCAATACAACATTTGATGAAGTTGATAAAAGATTTGGCAGCAGGATATCCGTTCTTGTTCTTGCATTACATAAAGACAAAAATCTTCCAAGAAATGACATGGAAAAGCAATATACCAAGCAACTAATGGAATCCCCCATTGAAGCGAAGATAATCAGGCTTTGCGATATTTCAACAAGTCTTAAAGATTTGAAAAACACTGCATGGTCAAAGAACAAAAAAATAAAACAAGTTAAAAAGAATCTACACTATCTTAATATAATAAAGTCTGAGTTATCCAGTAATAAATCGCAATATATAGGAATTCAAAACATTGTGAATGGGATAAACGAAGTAATTTCAGTATACGGTCAGAGACCAATCGTGCTGTAATATTATAAGACTGGTGTTTTTTACTGTTTCTTGCTGGCAATAAAGTAAGTTATGATCTACATATGATAGTTTATCAGATATTGTAAACCTGAGATTTTGCGTCTAAGCAAGCAAGTCATGAAAAACCACGTTGAAAGGAACTGTTGCGCGTTTAAGGATTTATATCATATTTTGTTCTGTTATTTGGTGTCTTGACTAAAGAAAAAAAGAAGATAAGGTCAAACACAGAAGACGAGTACAACAAAGCCTTGGCCTTGGATGATCCAACTAAAATATCAAATGATGTACAAGAAACATTAGCACGAGAGGCAATTAAGAAATTCAAGTCCTTGTGATACAGTCCTATCGCTTTTATCTAGGCTAAAATATCCAT
>DAHUYT010000029.1:0-7099 GCA_027315065.1 Nitrososphaerota archaeon
GGACAAGGAGGTTCGGACTTGACATGAAAGAGTTCCTGCTGACGGAGAAGTGTTTATGAACTTATGTCAGGCAGGTTCTTCGTCAATCTCATCTATTGGATCAATATATTGTTTACATGAGCAGCTTGGTATCAGGCATTTTCCAGCTTTTGTAAAAAAACGGCTGTCATTTGAATATTCGTGTATAATATCAGTGTGATGACAGCGCTTACAGTTCATAACTGAAAGAATTTGATCCATTATTTATTATTTAAAAAACACATGAAACAGAAAATAATATAGAACAATACAAATAGCCATTTTTAGTTCTAGAAGTTGTGGATCCAAACAGGTTAATCCATGAATCAAGTCCATATCTTTTACAGCATGCATACAATCCAGTAAAATGGTACCCTTGGTGTGATGAAGCCCTGCAGAAAGCAAAGGATGAGAATAAGCCCATCTTTCTCAGTGTGGGATATAGCGCTTGTCACTGGTGTCATGTTATGGCGCACGAGTCTTTTGAAAACCAGGAGATTGCTCAAGTGATGAATGAGAACTTTGTCAATGTCAAAGTTGATAGAGAGGAAAGACCAGACATTGATGATATTTATCAAAAGGTATGTCAACTAGTCACGGGTAATGGCGGGTGGCCTCTTAGTGTCTTTCTTACGCCAGATCAGAGACCATTTTATGTTGGAACATATTTTCCGCCGCTTGACAGTTATGGAAGGCCTGGCTTTGGAAGCGTCATAAGACAGCTTGCCCAATCTTGGAAGGAAAAGCCGCATGATGTAGAATCTGCAGCAGAGAATTTTGTCAACTCATTGCAAAAAACTGAGTCAATCTCTATGCCTTTGAAACTAGACAAGTCTATACTTGACGAAGCTGCTGTAAACTTGCTCTCACTTGGTGACCAAATAAATGGAGGATTCGGTCATGCTCCAAAATTTCCAAACGCTGCGAACCTGTCATTTATGCTGCGATACTCTAAACTTTCTAAAATCTCAAAGTTTCAGGAATTTGCATTGCGAACTTTGACAAAAATGGCAAATGGGGGAATATGTGATCAAATTGGTGGAGGGTTTCACAGGTATTCTACAGATTCTAGGTGGCATGTGCCGCATTTTGAAAAGATGTTGTATGATAATGCATTGTTACCTGTTGTATATTCAGAGGCATATCAGATAACAAAGGACGAAAGATACCTTGATGTAATGAATGGCACGCTGCAATACATTTTGAAAGAAATGACCTCCCCTGATGGAGGATTCTATTCTGCACAGGATGCAGACTCGGAAGGCGAAGAAGGGAAATATTATGTTTGGAAAAAAAATGAGATTCAAGAAATACTTGGAAGTGATTCTGATCTGTTTTGTTTATATTATGATGTTGTAGATGGAGGAAACTTTGAGGGTCATAACATATTACATAATAGCATGAACCTGTCTTCGGTTGCATTTCAATTTGGCAAGACTGAATCTGAAGCCCGCAATATTATAGATAGGAGTAAGAAAAATCTCTTGAATGCGAGAAACAAACGCATACTGCCAGGTAAAGACAAAAAAATTCTTACAAGTTGGAACGGACTTATGATAACTGGATTTCTACGTGGTTATAGAGTTACACATGCCCTTGGTTTCTTAGAGGCTGCAGAAAATTGTATCAAGTTTATAGATGAAAAAATGGTAAAAAATGGAGGATTGTTACACACTTACAAAGATGGACAAGCAAAACTCAGAGCATATCTTGACGACTATGCATACTTTGTAAATGCATTACTTGATTATTTTGAAGTCAGACCTGATAAGAAATACTTGGATCTTGCCATGTATTATGCAGACTATCTGCTGGAACACTTTTGGGATGAACATGAAAAGAATTTCTTTTTTACTGCCGACAATCATGAAAAACTAATCATGCGTACAAAGAACATATATGATCTGTCTCTTCCATCTGGCAATTCTGTCGCGGCTGGGGCATTATTGAGACTATATCATATTACACATGATACGAGATATCTTGACATCTCACGCATGATAATGGAATCCCTTTCTACCATGGCAGCAGAAAACCCGTTTGGCTTCGGCCAGCTCCTAAATGTAATTTACACATATCTCCAAAAACCAATTGAGATAACTGTGATAAACAATGCCAATAAAGAACTATGCACTTATCTTGAAAAAAGATTTCTTCCAGAATCGATACTAGTAAGCATGGATTCTAAAGAAAATCTAGAGGATCTGCAATCTTTGCCATTTTTTACAGGAAAAAAATTCGTTGATGCAAAGACACAGGTCTACATATGTAAGGATTCTGTGTGTTCACTGCCACTTGAAACAGTGGGGGAAGTTGAGCGCCTTCTTTAGATCTTTTTAATGTTGATTTCTAATCTTTGTCCTACCTGTGGACTACCCATTTTCTCATATCTACGCTTTGGCATGGTTATCGTTATGGTAGTTTGAGCATAGCTCTTGATTGCAATAGTAGGCTGGGATTGAAGTATCGCCTCTAAAAATGGAAGAATCTGGTCTTTCAACTCAGGATCTAATTTTTTATTAATGGCATCTAGCATGAGTTGCTTTTGTGAAACTGGCTCTGTTTGTACATCTTCTACAAGAGCAAGCTGCACCGTCTGTCCATTATCGATTAATTGTTGGATTTGATATTGCACGATCTCAGACACAATATCTGATTCCAAGTGTTAGGATTTATCTGTATGTAATGATTCTGTCATTTGAAATACAATTCATACTTAACTATTTTTGCTAATGTGATATGTTGATCATCGATCATCTAAAGATTCAATTTTGTAGAATAACAAGCCGCGAATTTTCTGTTATGTTGAATTTATCTGAAAAGCCACCGGTTACCTCTAAAACATATTTTGCATTCTGCATCCCGCCATTATGAATTATGCACGCGTTGTCATGACAGGGGGGCAAGTTTTTTTCAATATGAACTACATTGCCACTACTGTCAAACCAAATCATATCTAGTGGAAACTGCATATCTTTCATCCACATAGCAACTACCTGTGGTTGCTGAAATTCGAATAACATTCCTTGATTATATGGCAACTGTTGTTGAAATTGCAGCCCTTCTGTCATTCTGTCTGGTGTGTCAGCGATCTGGACATCAAGTATAGTGTTATCTATTTTGATCTTGCCTTTTGGGAAATTATTTTCTAGCAGGCTTGTGTCTTTTTCTGTAGTTTGATTTCCAGCAGGTTTGAGATTGATCTCACCATTGTTTACCAAATACTGTATATCTGAAAGAAACTCATAATCCGAAATATTTCCATTTACCCACCAACTAGCAACATTTTTGATCCATGGTGGGATGGGTTTTTGCAGATCTACATTATATCCATGAGGGAGTAGTACAACGCCATTTGCGTCAAGATACCTCATACCTAAAACAAATTGTGAGTCAGAAATACTTCCTTGTACCCATAAACTTGTATTGTTTTTAATCCAATATGGGATGGATATGGGAATTGTGTAATTGGAAGATTGATAGCCTGTAATATCGTTACTAGATTGTTGTGCAAACGCTGGTTTCAATACTTGAAACTGATTCTGCGTTAACTGGCCGTCAATAACTTCTGATATGGACACTGCAAGTAATATGCCGCAGAATAATGCACATGCTTTTTGGTCCAATCTTGTTAGCGTTTTCATATCGGTGTATTAAAAAGCTCTAATTATGACTTCCGTGATACCATTTTGCAAAAAAACACCCAAAGACGTCTACGGTGATGCGTCAAGTATGCTACGTTTTATTTGGGCTGCTCTTTTTTTAATCATCTGTGTAAATTCTTGCATATCCTCTAAAGATGGCTTTTGTTGCTGGTTGGTATATGATTGTATGAACGCAGAATAAATAGAGCCTAAGATGATGCCAAAGGCAGCTGCGGAAACATCGCCAACCTCCTCGGCATACGATTTTGCCATCTGTCTGTATGATGACGCTTCGCTCATGTAATAATCTACCAGGCTGTCAATAAAGCTCCTGGTTGCTGCAGAAATCACAAACTAGAGTTGAGTCTTATTCTTTATAATGTTTAATACGGGTAAATTAATGCAAGATTTTAGAGAGTTTGCAAATATAATTTGACCTCATTTCTTTTGTAGAAAAGTAATCATGATAACTTATGCCAATTGAAATTAACCGAATAAACCGAGAATGTCCGCAGTGTAAAAACTCCACGCTATTTAATACTGGTAAGAGCTACTTTTGTGGGAAATGTCTTAACATGATTTCAATATCATGATCAAGAACGGTTTCTAGGTAAAGTGTATGTGGAAAATAGATCTGGATGGATATTATTTTAAAATATATGATCAGAAAAAGAATGTGGCTGGCTACTTTGCTCCTGAATACGGAGATATCTATCCAGCAGAAAAAGCAGACACAATCATAGCGCAAATGCACAAACGGCATGACACTATCAAAAGCGGATATCTTATGATTCCGATGGTAAAATTTGGCATCTTTGGAGATGGAAGGGAGATGCGTACTGAATATCTGATAAAACAACTCGATGATATTAAAAAACGTGTACTACGATGGTCTGATTTTATCTCAAATAATAATATAAAACAACACAAGATTACGATATCTCACACAGATCACGATATGCTCAGCATTACCTTATATCTGGCATTTTCTTCACCTTTAGAACTTGAAAAAAATGCTATACAAAATGAGATTGGAAAAATACTTGACCTGATTCAAGCATCTGATCTACTGTGAACCACTTGATTTGGCATTGTTGAATGACTGTAAGGCATTCATCTCGTATTGAAATGACTGTTGTAGTAATTGGTCTGATTTTGCCCTGGTTGAATTGTCTCCAGTCTGTATCCATTCCTTTAGGGCGGTGTCGCTTTCTAGCTGTGCCTGTGTTGATAATCTGAAGAGTCGCAATGACGCTATGAATGGTTCCGGCGGGTTCAAGCTGTCATACTTGGTTAGTATATTCTTCATCTTTGCAATATGTACATCTGTTATGTTTAGCATCTGATCTTTTGATATCTGACCCTTCTCATACATTGTAAGATTAGCATCAAAACTAAGCGTTTCATTTTTTAATTCCGATTGGATAAATGCTAAATTGTTGCCAAATCTTTGTCCTGATAGGTTGGCCTGATCCAAATTATAATTGATGACAATAGCTACAACTATTACAACAATACCTATCGTAATTGCAATTTGTAAACGTTTTCTGGGATTGGGAGGCTGAGGTTTTTTCTTCACAAATCGGCTAATTATTATGTGAATAAATCGTTTGCTATGTTCTATACTGTTCCATCTGACTGATCTAACCTATGTAATTTCCTTCAGGGTCAGTTTTTAGCTCAATCGTCATCACACTGCCGCTGATGTATGAGTCATTTCTTGTAGTTCTGACGCGCCCTACATCTAGATGATATGGCCAAACATTTACCACTACAGTTCCAACTTTTACATTGGTAGGAGCATCGGTGATTTCAATATCTTCTTTTTTTATTCCGTAATCCATTAGCTTTTTGATGCAATGATCAAGTAATTGTTGGGGAAGACCATGATTTATGGCCCAAACTGTACCCTCGTAATCGATTTTTTCCAACTAGTTAACAACAAGTTTAGCGTTTTTTTAAAGCTATCTGAACAAGGAAATATCTAAAAACCTACTCTGAAGCCATTACTTTGAGTGTCATAGTACTTTCAACTCTGGAAATGTTTCGGATCTTGTGAGATATGGTCTGATCAAATTCTTCAGAAGTAGGAGCCTGCAATTCAGCTATCACATCATACGCACCAAAAGTCACATAAGCACTTTTGACTTGGGGTAGGATCTTTAATTCTTCTATGACATACTCTTCTGCCCCTATATCGCAGTTGATCAAGACAAATCCTCTCTCCATGCTTTTCTCCAATATTCAAATTACTTAACTTTGTCTATCTTATGTGCAGAACTGGAATGAAAAATGAAAAATAATTCGTTTTTTGAAATATTGAACAACTCTTTAAGCAGCATGGCCGGTAAATCTGTGACGCAATAGGTCTAATACCTTGAATGGGGTTGTAGATAAATCGATTTCTTTTTCTGCAGACAAGAGAAGCAGATTATCCTTTACCGGAAAACTCATGATTACAACTTTTTCTCTATATGACATGGCAAAAGAAACCCGTCCTAGAACATCATCAAACCTTTGGCGCATCTTGGCTCTTGTAACAATGTCGCAGTAGAGTGACTCATCATCATTCTTATCGCCTATGGGACTGATACCCATCTTCATTCCTCCTCCTACTAATTTACCGTTTTGGTTAATAATGCCTACAAATCTTACCTTTGCATCTATTTTCATTATTTTCTCACATAGTTTGTTAAAATCACTATTTGTTATCATTTTGACAATGTTTTATACATGATTGCTATTAACCTAGTCGATTTTTGTCCCTATCATTGCTTCTGCCTCTCTTGATCTTTGTCTTGCATGACGCTGAAAACTTGGATAAAATATAAAGCCAATGAGGGGATTTGGACCCCCGACCTTCTGATTACAAGTCAGATGCTCTAGCCAGGCTGAGCTACATTGGCGCTAGGTAATGGCATTTGTAGGGTGGTTTAAAATGTTATTGCGTAGTGCAAAGACAACAAGTCATGTTAATTTTTGTGGCTTCCATACATATCCATTTATCTGAGGTATCCATCATGTAAAAAAAATTATTTTGTACTATAAAGTAATCATGGTACGATCAAAAGGAAACGGCTAATTATAATGCAATCCCAAATCAAAAAAATGAAAAAAGAAAATTTCAACATGATAACACCTGACAACTCTCTTCTGGCTTCAAAAAGAAGATATTTTCTAGGAAATGTCATTTTACACGATATCTCAAAAAACATAGGCATCACGGATCAGAAAGTATACCATGTCGCCTTCAAAAACGGTGCGAGAACTAAAATTCATTATCATGAAGGGGAACAAACACTGGTTATAACCCAAGGCACTGGCATTCTTGTTTTGTTCAAGAGTAAAATTTTGGGAAAACATGTTAAAATTAAACAAGACACCAAACTTATCTTAAAGACTGGAGATCTAGTTCGTATTCCAAAAAATACACTTCA
>DAHUYT010000029.1:7198-21199 GCA_027315065.1 Nitrososphaerota archaeon
GCATGTTAAAATTAAACAAGACACCAAACTTATCTTAAAGACTGGAGATCTAGTTCGTATTCCAAAAAATACACTTCATTGGCACGGCGCAGTCCAAAACAAAAGTTTTGGGCATGTTGCATTTAACGCATTTTCAACCACGAGAAAGGAAGCAAGAACCATTTGGTATGATTCTGATTTTAAGACACACGCAATAAAAATTCCATAACTGCTTTTTGATTATGTCATGTGTTATAGGCTGAAGCTATAAGTACTATCCATGGTAAAATTATCTTTCCATCTTTCATGTAGTGCTTGATGTTTTGCCGTGAATCATTTTTTATCTTATCTACAATGCCGTCTCCCATATTCTCGATTTTAGGCCTGATGGAATTTGCAGTCGAGTGCATGTAATCGTGCCAGTATTCATCAAAAGTTCCAGCCTCGTAGCTGAAAACATGTCTTGTTATTGACACGTTTGAAAATCCTGTACTCACAAGCTCCTTTTTCAAGTCATCGCTGTTGCCAAACCTGTGTACCGTAGGAGAGCCTTTTGGTCTAATGTCAGGTATGTACTTCAAAATGGAAGACATTATGCTACTAAAATATGGCACTTCTTCTGCTAATCCGTGAACTGCAAAAACAATCTTTCCTCCATGTTTTAAAATTTTTCTAACTGTTTTTAACACTCTGGTAGTGTCTGGAAAAAACATGAGTCCATACTGACACAATATTTTATCAAATGTAAAGTTAAATCCAAGATTTTCCGCATCCATTTCAAAAAAATTCACATTAGGTCCATGCGTTGTCTTCTTTGCAATGGCAAGAGCTGTTCTTGATATGTCTATCCCAATCAATAGACCTGTCTTGTCAAGATTGCAAAATATCTCGGCTGAAACAGCGCCAGTTCCGCATGCAATGTCCAACACCTTGTCTGACGGGTTTATTTCTGCCAGATTGACTACTTTTGTAGTAGACTTGAACGGGCCTTCATGTTTGTTGGCCCAGTTGTAATGGTAATCTGGAGCAACAACATTCCAGTTGGCCTTTGAATTAATCTTGTATTCTATAGGATCAAAAAATGATTCCATGCCAACCATCTGGTCAAGGCTTAAATTATTTATCTTTTTAGCAACTTCATGCCTGATTTTTTGGTTAACGTGATAATAGAAAATAAACCGGAAATCGTTGACCCTGAGGGCAATACTATTCTAAATGATCTCATCTTAAAAGATGGAAAGACACCTGTCAAAAAGATACGTTCTGCAAAAATGCTAAGGTTTCAGATAGAGGCAAAGAACAAAGATATGGCAGAGAAGACTGTTATGAATCTGTGCGATGAATTTAGAATATACAATCCTCTGGTAAGTAAGATATCAGTTGAGACTTTGGACGACTAACTGTTTTTTACGACTTTTCTGTTTAACGCAGTCACATCTTCCATGGCCCCATCTATGAGGAGTTTACTGCGAAGGTATTTTGCCAAGTCTGTCTCAGTTATGATGCCTACCAACTTTCCATCATCTAAAACAAGAAGTCTTCGTATATTTTTATTTGTCATTTTTTGTATGGCATCCTCTATGGGTGTCATAGGTTCCACCCATCTGAAGTTTGGAGACATTATCTCTGAGATTGGAACATCGACACTTTTTTTGTCTGTAGTTGAAACCTTGTGAACAAGGTCTCTTTCTGTCACCAATCCTATGGGGGTTCCTTCCTTTACTACCACAAGTGAACTGATGTTTTTTTCTGCCATCAGTACTGCCACATCTTTTGCCGTCTTGCCATACTCAATTGTAATGACATTGTTGACCATGATGTCACGAACTAAACCCATAGCTAGTACCAAAGAGTATTAGAATAAAAACGATTTGTTGCAGTTTATCTATGAAATTGATAAATTGTTGTGAAAATAAAAACGAATTATGCCTAACACTCAAAAAAGTCAATATAGTTTGCAGTTATTTGCTTCGTATACGCCTTTCTTAATTATGTGGATTTCATAATATTAAACAAGAGACTGCGCAGCTATGAATTCCTACCAAAGTCATGCTCGCAGTTTCCTATGATGTATCTTGGTAAAAACACGATATGTTAGGTCTGGCGTAGTTATGACTCAAAATAGTCTTCACATGGGTATGCCCAACCATCAAATAAATAGAGAAATAATTTGAATTATGATCATGTGGAAAAAGCATCAGAATGCCATCTCCTTTTTCTACGTTCGTGATATATCATGGCCTTTGTCACAAGTAATGTCGTGAGAAACCCTCCAACATGAGCCATGAATGCTATGGTAAGTGCAGCAAACGAGCCTATAAAGGCAAATAAAATCTGGATGGCAAGCCAATAGTATCCTCGTATATCTCCCATTGCAGCTGCTATCCCTAAAACTCCGGAGATTGCCCCAGACGCACCAATCAAAAGAATATTGCCATTTAGTAGTATGTATGATGCGACAGCTCCGTAAAGCAGCGCCCCTCCAAGTCCTGCAAGGCTATAAAGCGCAATGAATCGGGGTATCCCAACTGATCTCTCAGCAGATCCTCCCATGTATGCTAGCGCAAAGAGGTTGAACGCTATATGTGTAATATTTGCGTGAATGAACATAGACGTAAATAATCTCATGATACTGTCAGACAGTAGGGCGCTATTGCCACGGAATAATTCATCTGGAACAAATCCATAATGCACGATGATCTGTTGTTGCGAATGACTGAGCATGCCATATGCAAAAATCAAGGAATTTATGATAATTAATACAGTAGTTGCAGGAGCAGGACGCCCTATCAGCCTTAACATCTCCTATTGGAAGTTAGCAGCATAATAAATGGTATGAGCCAGATAAAACATTTCCGCAAATCTTAGGTTATTTTCTTGATCACTGTGACAGGAAAAAATCATCTAGTTTTTTAATAGGCGCATTAAAAAATCTTTAATCAATCTGGTATTGTCCGATTCAATTTAATATTGCTAGCAAGTAAGTATATTTGTGAGGGTTGCAGTAATCGTTTTTCCTGGAAGTAATTGCGATCGAGATATGCATCATGTACTAACTGACGTCTTCAAGATTAAATCCCAACTTGTGTGGCACACTGATGAGATGCCAAAGAACATTGACGCAATTGTACTGCCAGGTGGGTTCTCTTATGGTGATAGACTCCGAGCAGGAGTAATTGCCGCCCATAGTCCAATCATTGCAGAAGTAAAAAAGATGGGTGAAAAAGGTATGCCTATTTTAGGAGTTTGTAATGGGTTTCAAATATTGGTAGAATGCGGTCTTTTGCCGGGTGCGCTTTTAAAAAATACATCGCTTAGTTATATATGTAAATGGACTGAAATTATTGTTAAAAATAACAAGACCCCATTTACAAATAAACTCAAACTAGGACAAAGAATACCAATTGCAATGGCTAATGGTGAAGGACGCTATTATGCAGATAAGGAAACACTTCACATGTTGAAGAAAAATAATCAGATTGTATTTACTTATGCAGAAGACGTCAACGGGTCCACAATGAAGATTGCGAGCATATGCAATAAAGAGGGAAATATTATTGGTATGATGCCCCATCCGGAAAGATCAGCCGAGCAAATTCTCAATCCTCATGATGCAAAACCTGCATCTCTAATCTTCGAGTCATTGTTGAATACATTGGGTGTCACCGCATGAGTCTGACTCGGCAGGAGTCAGACTATCTTGAAAAAAAGATAGGCCGAAAACCAAATTCTGTTGAGATGCAGATAGTTGCAGCAGAATGGTCTGAGCATTGCTCTTACAAGTCATCAAAAAAATATCTCAAAATTCTTCCGCGCAAAGGAGTTCGAGTCATCTCAGGCCCAGGGTATGATTCTGGAGTACTGGATGTAGGTGACGGATATGTTGTCACAGTACACATTGAAAGTCACAATCACCCTTCTGCCGTGGAACCATACGGCGGGGCAGCAACTGGAGTAGGAGGTGTCATACGGGATATCTTATCAGCTGGTACAAGGCCGATTGCAATTTTGGACGGGCTTAGATTCGGTGACATTGAAAATGACACTCATGCAAGATGGCTTTTTAAAAATGCCGTAAGTGGAATTGCCGATTATGGGAATTGTTTGGGTATACCAACTGTTGGTGGTGAGATTGAATTTGACAAGTGTTTTACAAATTATGCACTAGTTGATGTTGCTTCAGTTGGATTTGGAAAAAAAGAGAGGTTGATACAAAACAGAGCAGACAAGGGAGATTTTCTGGTATTAATTGGAGGTTCTACCGGCAGAGACGGCATAGGTGGATCCCAGTTTGCATCTGACAAACTAGTGTCTGATAATCGTTCTGCTGTGCAAATACCTGACCCGTTCATTGAAAAATTAGTAATTGAGGTAATCTTGAATGCTAGGAATCAGAACTGCATCAAGGCCATGAAAGATTTGGGAGGTGGAGGGCTTTCTTGCGCCATATCTGAGACGGCTGATGCGTTATCCGTTGGAATTGAGCTTGACGTGTCACTGATTCACAAAAGGGAACAAAACATGTCGCCTACCGAATTGATGGTTTCTGAATCTCAAGAAAGAATGCTTGTGATAACTTCTCCTGAAAAACTTGAGACTCTAAAAGAAATCTGTGAAAAATTTCGAGTATCATATTCTGTTGTAGGTAAGGTAACTGATGGCCCCATGATGGAAGTCAAATCTGAAAAACAGACAGTAGCCAAATTGCCAAGCAACGTGGTTGCAAATGCACCTCTTCTTGACAGGCCTGCAAGCATGCCAAAATATTTGAAAAGCCTATCTTTAATTGAAAAACCACGGACGCCAAAAAACCTATCGCAAACAATTCTTACAATGCTCTCAAACCCAAACATTGCAAGTAAGCATTGGGTATACACACAATACGACCATGAAGTTGGCATTCGTACTGTGATAAAACCTGGAAAAGATTCTTCCGTTTTAAGACTTGATAATGGCAAATTCCTTGCAATCAAGATAGATGGAAACTCGAAGCATTGCTACGTTGACCCAAGACAGGGGGTAATTGGATGCTTTGATGAGGCCTGTAGAAACGTAATCTGTACTGGCGCAACTCCAATAGGAATGGTTGATCATCTGCAATTTGGAAATCCGGAAGATCCTGAAATTTTTTGGACGTTCAAAGAATCAGTGGAAGGAATCGCAGAATATGCCAAATATTTTGAGATTCCATGCGTGGGAGGTAAAGTGAGTCTGTACAACGAGACTGATAACGGCCCAATCAAGCCAACTCCATTGATAGGAGTACTTGGCCTCATAGAGAATAAGCCATTGATGCCACAGAAAGCCAAAACAGGTGACTTGATTGTGCTAATAGGACTTACAAAGGACGAGCTTGGTGGCTCTGAATATTATGAATATGTTCATGGTATCGTAGGGGGCAGATGTCCTGTAGTTGATATGAAATCATCAAAAACCAATCAAGGTACAGTCTTGGAAATGATAAGACAAGATCTGGTAAAGGCCGTACACGACTGCTCAAAAGGGGGAATAGGAGTGGCTATATCTGAAACCTGTATTACAAATGAAATTGGTTGCCATGTATTTCTAGATAAAATGCCATCAGAGAAGCTTAACCATGATGAATTGCTCTTTTCAGAATCGCAATCTAGGTTCTTACTAACGATTGATCCCGCGAAGATAAAAAAAGTAAAATCTTTGCTTGAAACAAGTGGCGTACAAAATGAAATTATAGGAAAATTTGTAGGTCACAGTATTATATTCCAGTACAAAACCAAGTTGGTTGCAAGTGTAATGGTTGATAAGGCACAAGAAAAATGGTTAAACTCATTGGGGTCATTGGTCAGTCATGGTTAAAGAAAACTGTGGTGTAGTGGGAATTTTTAGCTTGGATGGAGCAAATGTCATACCGATGGTTATTGATGCATTGCGTGCTCTTCAACATCGAGGTCAAGAGGCTTGGGGTGTCGCAGTTCCAAAAAAACAGCCATACAAACAGCTTGGCCTTGTGTCATCTGCAGTATCTGAGTTTGACAAGATTACTCGCGATTATGCTTCGCCTGCAGCCATAGGACACGTTAGGTATTCTACAATAGGTAAAAGTAACTTGGAAAATGCCCAGCCACTAAAAGTAAAGGACTTGTGTATTGCTCATAATGGTACTATCTCAAATGTTGAAGAGTTAGCAGGCATGGTGGGAGGATGTACATTTACACCACAAAACGCAAGTGACACGCTTATCGCAGCACAACGACTTGTCTTACTCATGTCGGAAAATGGAAAATTGGGTAGCGCACTCTCAATTTTGAAAAATGAAATGATAGGTTCATTTTGTTTTACTTTTGTTTCTGATGATAATGCTGTATATGCGGCGCGTGACCCACGGGGATTTAGACCGATGGTTATAGGGTATAGAAAAGATAACAATTCCTACATTGTGGCGTCTGAATCGGTGGCGCTTTCTGCAGTGGGGGCTCAGCTTGTAAGGGATGTAAAACCTGGTGAACTTGTGAAAATCAGTAACGCGGGACTGGAATATGAGATGTTTTCTGAAGAAAAAAAACCAGCTCATTGTTCCTTTGAGTTTACCTATTTTGCACATCCATCTAGTGTTATGGAGAATTCAAACATCTATGTAGCCAGAAAGAGAATTGGGCAATTTTTGGCAAGAAAATATCCAATCAAAGATGCAGATATTGTTGTTCCAGTTCCTGACTCTGCAAGACCTGCCGCACTAGGTTATGCACAAGAGTTAGGAATTCAATTTGAAGAGGGATTACTCAAGGATAGGTATAGCAGAAAGGGACCACTGCGTAGTTTTATAGAACCACATCAAAGCGACAGAGTTGAAATCAATCGTTGGATAATTCCTATAACTCAAGTAATTAGTGGCAAACACGTAGTGGTAGTTGATGATAGTCTTGTAAGAGGCACAAGCTCAAAGGCTATCATAAAGGCTCTGCGAAGAGCGGGTGCAAGAAAGATTAGCATGGTTATCACTTTTCCACAGATAAAATATCCATGTTATGCAGGAATTGATTTTCCATCACAAGACGAGCTGGTTACATTTATGGAAGGTGGAAAGAATTACACAGAAGAAGAGATTACAGAAAAAGTCAGACAACTAATAGGTGCGGATTTTCTTGGTTATAATGACTCTCAGAACCTTGCAAATGCCGTAGGGATGGATTATAATTCAATGTGTTTTACATGCTATTCAGGCGATTACTCTACTCTGGGAATAAAACCCACGTTTAAGAGCAGAGTAGAAATCAAAGGAGAATAGAATTGGAGTTAGCATTTGTTCTTGTAAAAAGCAAGGTGGGGCATGAAATGGATGTATTAAATGAAATTTTAAAAATTGATGGAGTAAAAGAGGTGACTGGTACGTATGGACAGTATGATATTTTTGTAAAGATTCAGGTTTCAACTAGAGCACAAATTGAAAAAATAATCACCAAAGAAATCCGTCAAATACATGACGTGATTTCAACAACCACCTTGCCTGTGATCCCAGGACATGGCAAGTAATAGTCTTCTCTTATCTAAAAGACAAGTATGATGTCAAAACATTACTTGGTTCACTATGATGCGTAGATATATCCTGCAAGACCCCGTATCATCTGCGTCTTTTAATAAATCATTATGCCAATTCATTTATTGGTCTTTCCAAAGCGGTGTCCTGTCTGTAGAAAAAAATTTGCAGAACATTCTGAGTTGCAAGATAAAATATGCAAAATAATAACAATAAATGAATTTGCGGCCTACTGTCCGGGCTTTGATGTTACGTTTAGACCCTAATTTAGCTAGGCTGATTGATCTTTATTGTAGCAATTTGCCTTTACCCACTGTCATATAGATTCTCGTGCACCAATTTATTAAGAAAGAAACCAGACTTTTCTCATGGAACGTAGTAGATTAACTTGTGCAAACCATTCAGATGAAGAAACAGTTCTTGTTCAAATAGGATGGAATAATTTTAACTGTCCAAAATGCGGCAGTGATTATTCCATTGGAAGAAAGGTAGTAGTATTAGATCTAAAACCAATACCGATCTCCTGATTTTTTCTTATTGTTCTCCAGCAATCCATTTACGGCGTCTTGAGGAACACAAACTATGGGACAGACCAGTCAAGATAATAGATTTAGGATGCAACGCCATTTTTTAAGCCATGCACGTATCATGGTTCTTAAACTTGAAAACTCTGCATCTTGCAATTACTGCGATAACCGTTAGGTATAATTTCATTTTCTGTTGCTCTTGTATATGTCATCCTGCCAGTCTTTTGTCAGGTAGTTTGCATCCAGGGGATGTACTAAAGTGAATAATTGTCCTAGAAACAGGTCAAAAAATATATCAATTTAAATCCAAGTCAGTTCAATGACGCCTAATTGAGGTTTTTACGCTCAGGCAAGGTCAAAGACATATACGAACTAGATGACAAGCACATTCTGTTTCATTTTTCAGACCGAGTATCTGCATTTGACGTAAAATTTCCAACACCAATACCGAGAAAAGGCGAGGTCCTCTGCAAGTTTACCGAGTTTTGGTTCAAAAAATTGCCAACCCCAAATCATTACGTTAGAACAGAGGCAAAGGATAAGATTGTAGTCAAAAAAATGGATATAATTCCAATCGAATGTGTCGTTCGTGGATATTTCTATGGTAGTCTAATCCAAAGATGGAACGAGGGTAAAGTAAAAATTCCAAGAGGCGCAGATACTCAAATTGCAGAAAAATTTCCAAGGCCTATATTTGATCCAACCACAAAATCTGAAACTCATGATGTCCCAATAACTCGAGACGATGCATTGGAAAGAAATCTTGCAAGTCCTGATGAATATGACTGGCTAGAAAAGACATCGCTTGGGATTTACCAAAAAATGTCAGAAATAGCAGGAAAAGCAGGATTCATACTGGCAGATCTAAAGCTGGAGTTTGGAAAGTTAGGAAACGAGATTATTCTAGGTGACTCTATAGGCCCGGATGAATACCGAATGTGGCCACAGGAATCATATCGCGTGGGAGCGATACAAGAAAGCTATGACAAGCAACTATTACGCGATTGGCTTGCAGCTCGTGGACTACAAAAAAAGTTTGAAGACGAAAGAAAGCGGGGGCTAGAGCCTATTGCACCAGAACTTCCATCTGACTTGTGCAACGAAATGTCATCCAGATACCTATCTTCATACGAACGTATTACTGGAACTCGTCTTTAACTCGAATTTTGTTTTAGTGACTACCCACCAAATCTTGCCCATCTGTATCCTGTTTTCTATTACTTGGGATCTTTTCCACAAAAATCCAAAAAAATTTTCCAATTTTGGTTTTATGGTAACATTACTATGCATATAGTAATGATGGTATATGCGTCATAATAATGGTAAATATGTCATAATGGTACAAGTTATACCATTATAAAATCGATTATGTTATAACATGAAGAAAAAATTAGAATCTTTTTTACAATGATTGTAACGTGAAAAAAAATCACGTAATGGACAAAAAAATATGATCTTTGGATCTTTTAGGCTGTATTGAAACTGAAATTAGGAAATGTCCACATTACTACAAAAAGAAATCAAAGTAAACAAAATTCTTGCCACAAGTGCCGCACAAGCCAAGGCACTTGATGATGATGTCAGGGTCAGGATTTTGCAAATACTGTACCACAAGCAGCTTTCAACAGAGCAGATTGTAAGTGAGTTACACAAAGAAGGATGCAAAAAAGCCACCACTACAATAAGACATCACTTGGATGTCCTAAAGGAAGTAGGACTTGTGGAAATTGTTAAGATGGAAGAGATTCGCGGCGCAGTTTTGAAATACTATGGGACATCGGTACGAGTTCTGGGACACAAACTTCCACCAAATTTTGAAAATGAATTTTCTAAAACAATCGCTGATACATCTGTCAAACTAGAAAAAGTAATCAAAAACATTATCCAGAATTCAGGCTCAAAAATGAAGAAAAAGAATTCTACAAAAGATAATCCTGAACCACATTATGAAGAATATATTTTGGTAGAAATTGTAAACAGGGCAATGACCAAAGTATTCGAAGAAAACAACTCGATAATTCAAAAATAATCAGGTAACTTCTACTGTAAAAATCCCTTTTGTTTCGGGATCTTGTAATGTTTTTATCATCTGTCTTGGAATGATATCTGACGCTGCATTACAATTGGTGGCCATGGTTCTGGGGCAGGCGAAAGAGCTTTTTCTAATTACTATGTCATGAGGGTTTGTCAGAGTCAACTTGTCATTTCCTCTACCTTTTATTTTGAATGAAAAATCCTTTACTGTGATTGTACAGTCTACACTAGATTTTGAATTTTGCAAAAGCATTTTCAATTTTTCTGGCAAGTCGTTGCATCCGGAACTTGCTCCTACCCCAACTATGCAATCGCCGTTTACCGTAAGATGTGACTCTGTTGTTATCTCAATTGTTTTTGGATGAAGTGATCTTATGTTTTCATGACCATAGAAAGGGATCTCAAAACGCATGTTCTATTGCTTGTATAAACTTAAATTAAACCTTCAAAGGTAGAATTTTGAAATGCTTCCAGCAGCAGCAGGTTATGATAGAGCAATCACCGTGTTTTCTCCAGATGGTAGACTTTACCAAGTAGAATATGCTATTGAAACTGTAAGAAGAGGAACTCTTGCAGTGGGAATCAAAAGCAAAGATGGACTTGTCTTGGCCGTTGAAGAAAAACCAAGAAAATTACAAAACTCAGAGGTCACTCAAAAAATATTCCAAGTCGATGATCATATAGGTGTGGCAGCAGCAGGGTATATTCCAGATGCGAGATCTCAGGTAGATAACGCTAGATTCTTTTCACAAAGTAATAGGATGATCTATGATGAACCAATTGAGGTAGAGTCTGTTGCAAAACACCTTGCTGATCAGTGTCAACAATTTACTCAGTATGCTGGAGTAAGACCGTTTGGCGTAGCATTGATAATAGCAGGCATTGACAAGAGCGGAAGCACGATTTTCCTCACTGATCCAAGCGGTACTTACATTTCATATGACGCTGTTGCTATAGGTGCAGGATCAGATCAAGTAACAGAATATCTTGAAAAATACTATAAAAAAGACATGTCATTTGAAGATGCGGCGGCACTGGCAATTGAATCAATATATCTTGTAAGTGAAGATAAGGAAGGAACAAAGCATATCAAAATGGCTCATATTCTAAATGACGCTAAAATCCTGACAAAAACCGTAGAAAAAGATATTGAAAAATATGCTGCTAAAGCCAAAGAGAACTTTGCCAAGCGACAGCAAAAGTAACATCTAGCATTTTATAGCGCAACCAAGTCATTTGCTATATTGAAAATCTCAATAGCTATCCCAGATTCATTATTGATTGAAGAACCATCTCCTCTTGGGCAAGCATTAAAAATCTCTGAGATTGGACGCGCTTGTTCTGTATTCAGGGTAAATGTCATCTATCTTTATCATGAGGCCGACGGCAGAGATCGTGACAGGTCCCTGATACGCACCACGTTACGTTTTCTTGAGACTCCGCAGTATCTACGCAGAACGATGTATAGGAAAACCGAAGAGCTCAGATTTGCAGGAAGTCTTAGTCCACTTAAAATTCCATCCCATGTGCAAACGCCAGATCCGAGTAAGATCAAACCAGGGGATATTCGTGATGGAGTGGTAGTCTTTGCTAGAGGGCAAAAATATGTAGATGTTGGATTTGACAAGTTCATCCCTTATCACGGATCTGAAGATGAAGGAAAAAGAATCACAGTTCAATTCAAAGAAGGGCTTCCAAATCTTTCGATTAAGCAAATCAGGAGAGATGAGATCAAGCAGTATTGGGGATATGAAGTCAAGGAAGCGTCAAGTCTGAATAGTGTTCTATCCAATTGGGATTCTTTTGTCATATTTACATCAAGAAAGGGAAAACTCATACATAAAACACAAAAATACTTTCAAGAAATTTCAGACTCTGAAGTTTTAGTAGTGTTTGGCTCACCAAAAAGAGGTGTTCATGAGATTCTAGGCAAAGCTTTGGGTAACGTACCAAAATCGCAGATCCTAAATTTCTTTCCAGATCAGGCTACAGAAACGGTCAGACTAGAAGAAGCAATACTTGGAACACTTGCGATCATAAACGTGTTATTACGTAACTAGTTTACTATTGAAATGATGGTTATGTTAAAAAAGAAATTTTTTGCATTTGCGATTATAGCAGGAATTGCAGGCGTTATTATTGGAAGTCTAGTTATTGCAATCAATCTTATGCATTTTTTATAAAAACTACGTTTTACAAAATAATGGCACTATGTATTTTCTAAGGAACTGCCAAGTCAGAAGATAAATCTCATCGCTTGATTGCATCGACTCGGCAGATTATAGATTTATTGCTATCATATTCTGTCATCGCAACTTCACCTATCGTCGTATAGCTGTTTCCAGTTGGCATGATGTCATGCTACATATCAACCGTGATCCTAGTCTCTTGGTTATGGAATGAACTAATTTCAGGATATGGATCTGATAACTTTAGTGCCTAGACTTATAATGGGGTACTCGACTTTTAGCGTTTATCAATGGGCCACAGGAAGCATAGCCAGCCAAGGAGGGGAAGCCTTGCCTATTTGCCAAGGTCTCGAGCGAAAAGCATGGAGGCAAGAATACGCACTTGGCCTGAGATCCACGATGAGCAGCCAAAACTGCTAGGGTATGCAGGATTCAAGGCCGCATGTATGCGAATTGCAAGTGTGGATGACAGGGAAAAGACCCCTAATTTTGGCAAGCAACTTGTCAGCCTTGGAACAGTCGTTGTTACTCCTCCAATGGTAATTATTGGAATCAGGGGATATTCAAAGGATAGATATGGACTTGATTCACTTTTTGACATTTATGCAAAGGACCTGCCAAAGGAATTATCAAGACTGTTCAAAACAAAGCATGACGAAAAAGGAATTGAAAAGGCGGAAAAGTCACTTCACCACATTGAAGAGCTCTATGCCATTACATCCGTTCTGCCAAGTCGAGCAGGACTAGAGCAAAAAAAGCCTTATGTCTTTGAAGTCGCTGTAAAAGGCGGTGACATTAAAAAACAATTTGAATTTCTAAAAGAGATTTTGGGAAAAGAAGTTAAAATCGATCAAGTTTTTCAGAAAGGTGCCGATGTTGATGTTGCTGCAATAACAAAAGGTAAAGGATTCGAAGGCCCAATTGCAAGATGGGGAGTCAAAAAGAAACAACACAAGTCAAGAAAAAGTGTTAGAGCACTTGGTACTCTTGGTCCTATTAGCCCATCAACCATCATGTATACTGTACCAAGAGCTGGCCAAAGAGGATTTCATCAAAGAACGCAATACAATAACAGAATCATGATAATGAGTAATTCAGAAAAAGATGAATACAAAATCAATCCCTCGGGTGGCTTCAAACATTTTGGTGTAGTACAAGGTGATTATGTTATTTTACGCGGTTCAATTCCTGGAACTTATCGACGACTGGTAAAGCTTCGCTCGCCAGAAAGACCAAGGGTATCGAAGGTTGCTCAACCAAAGGTTTTGGAGATAATGATATGAAATCTACGGTTCTTTCAATCTCCGGTATGAAAGATGGTGAAATAGAATTACCACTGGTGTTTTCTACGCCAATAAGAAATGATCTTATTCACAGGGCATATGTGCATTTAGAGTCTCACGGTTTTCAAAGACAAGGCAGATACCCAAATGCTGGCATGGATGTAGTCGCAGAATCAAATAGCCCTCCAACAGGACACCATGCGGCAAGAGTTGCACGTATGCATGGTGGTGGAGGTGGAAGGCAAGGACAAGGCGGAGGTGTTGCAATGGTACGCAAGGGTAGACAAGCGCATCCACCTGTTGTTGAAAAAGTCATATACAAATTATTGAATAAAAAAGAAAATAAACTTGCACTGTGTTCTGCAATTGCGGCGACTTCATCTGCCTCACTCATAAAACTCAGGGGTCACAAGATTGACAAGATTGAATCTTTTCCAATTGTAGTATCTGACCAGATAGAATCCGTATCAAAATCA
>DAHUYT010000002.1:0-13453 GCA_027315065.1 Nitrososphaerota archaeon
CTTGATAACCTTCATTGAGAAGGGAAGCGAATTCAAGCGGTTGTATGACATATTTTACAAAAACTTTGCATGGGTAAGAGCCATGCCGTGGAAAGAGGGCGAAGCTCCTTTTGTGAAAATTATTCCTAAAAAGAAAATAAGCTGGGGTATTGGCTAACCGAGTGTTACGTCAAAGTCTTTAGTGATCATAGTGAGGGTAGATTCTATTGTAACCTGGCCTTTTACTTCATACTTGACTGGGGCTCCTTTCAGTATGGCATCATATATGTTAGCTATGTTATCCGACTTTATAAGATCAAATTTGTCAGTAACTGTCATATTACTAGCAGGGAACAAGGCCGGTCTTCCGGTCATCGGTATGTCCTCTACATCATAGTGACCCTGACCAACATCTTGACCATTTGCATACAAATCGTAATTAATTGTTGAAATGGTAGAAGTAACTGTTGTTGGATTATAAAGAACGTACTTAACTTGAAGATCTGCGTGGTTGGTGATTTTATTTACATCAAGCACTTTGATAGATTGAACATTGATTGTTATCTGTTCTAGTTGGGGCTGATATGAATTTGCATATAGATAGAAGAAAAGCATGAGTCCACCCAAACCAACGAAAGCTGCAATCAGTACAGCCTTTCCTTTACTAACCAATCTAAGAACTACCAGTCTTGTTGATTTAAAAAACCTTCTTAGATGAATTATTGTTTAATCATGATAACAGAACAATAGATATTATGAGTTAGTTTTGGTATAGAGACATGCCAATTTCTGATGCGTTAATTATGTGGGCGCATCTTGTAGCTGCTTCGATATGGGTTGGAGGTTCTATATTCATAGGAATAGTTCTAGCCCCACTCCTCAAGACAATGTCAGACACTGTGGAGGGAAGATTGTCAATTATGATTCGCGTGGGCAGGAAATTCAACAAAATTGCCGTTCCTTCTTTAATAATACTCATTGTAACTGGAATCTATAACTCTAGTAGCTTACTGAGTAATCCATCGTTAATACTTTCAACAACCTATGGCCAGATTCTTGTGGTAAAAGTCATTCTTGTCATAATTTTACTAATAA
The DNA here is from genome assembly GCA_027315065.1 of Nitrososphaerota archaeon. Taxonomy (GTDB): domain Archaea; phylum Thermoproteota; class Nitrososphaeria; order Nitrososphaerales; family Nitrosopumilaceae; genus Nitrosotalea. The sequence continues at coordinate 1,075 of DAHUYT010000002.1, forward strand.
CATTTGCAATACATGTAAGATTGATTCGGATTGAAATAGAAAAAAAGATCGAATCAAGGCAATTTTCTGAGGAACTTGTACAGAAACTCCGCTCAAAAATCATTGCTTTAGGGAGGATCACTGTCATAGTGTCTATCGCCATACTTCTTATGGCAGCGTTACTGCATTCCGGAGTCTGATCTACCAATTATTCGTACTTCAAACCCATCATCAAGCTTTCCTATTCTATATCTACAATCTGTTATCTTTGATGCAACAAAGAGGTTTGTCTCTAAATGTTTTGTAATTTGCTTTACTCGAAAGACCGAGGTCTCGGGAATCAATGAGAGTGGGACAACTAGCATATCTGAGAGACTAGAATCTACCCCTAGGCTTGATTCTATAAATTTATTTGCCACTGCTTTTCCTATTCCTGCCATATTTTTTTGATAAATCACATCCGATCCAATTACCGAGGTATCATCATGTGAAAATACCAAAATTGAACACCCCTTGTCTAGGGCATTCTCCTCTCTGACAGAATGATCAACCTTGAAACCATTACCTTCGAGAATTTTTCTAGCATCATCTATCTCTTGTTGTACAACATCCTTTGGTATGTCATGATAAGAACAGAACATCTTTGCAGATTTTGTTGTGCGCTCAAGAAGTGATACCACCTTGGTATTTTTACAAGGGAAAATTTCTGTCTCTATTAATCCTCCACCTTTTGGATAATATCCACGATTTTTTATGTCAAGCGAGAAATCAATCCCAACCCTAGAAAACGCTTCACCTAGCACAAATTTTGTATAATCTGCAGTGGGACTCCACGGAACATCTGTCCCACCAATAATGGAGATTTTTAATCTCTTTTTGAGAAGTGAAACAGCAGGAATCAAAACTTGTAAAATTAATGGAATACTTCCAGCAGTACCAACATTCTCTCTGAGTTCCATATCAATCCCATGCGATGGTGAGAACCTTAAACTAGTAGAACTAACATGTAACCCCTCTACTTTTGCTTGGCAAATTTTTGATAGAATTTTTATTCCTAGCATATGTTGAGGTCTTAGACCTGGGATTTTTCTATTACTACGAATATTTTCTACTTCCACTGGCTTGCCAGTTATTGCAGAAAGTGTTACCGCACTTCTAATTATTTGCCCGCCTCCCTCTCCAAAAGAGCCGTCTATTCTTACTGGTTCCATGTAGAGTTAGTGGAATTCATGAATTTAATTAATTGAGGCTTGGGCACAATTAATTAGGTTTATGATCTGAAACATTACCTCTTATGGGCTGATTTTATCTTCAGCAATAGCTCAGACGGTATTTCAAAATAATCACATGCCTTTGCATGACTTTCTACCATTGCCAAAAGTCCTCCTTCTATTTCTGCCTAGGCGCGCCAATCACAATCCACTCCTAGGTAATTTGTGGTTATATCTGACATCTATCTTTGTAGGCTCTATTACAGCGGTTGCAGTTTATAACAAGATGGGGAATGGTCTACCGATACAAAGAGATGAAGTATCAGCGCACACATGAAAAAATTCAAGGTTCTGATAGCTGCTAAGATGAAACACAAGGCGCACACGGTAGACCATAACTCACCTTCATAGTATAACTATCTAAGCACACACTATGGTTTTTCATATGTTTCATAGGGTTATGTAACTACTGTGGGCAGATGTATTCTATACGGTGAATCCTTTTGATGATCAAAACAAATTGTATTGTATGACTACAGAATCTCTTGAACCCCAACAGTCACTGGATATTATCTGCAAACAAATCTCAAATATAGACAATCATATTGAAATTGTGGCTATCTTAAATCGTAAAGGTAGGGTTGTAGAAATGACTGCCAGAGATGATGGAGTAAACAGAGATCTAACACCACACAAAAGAGAGATGCTGTTTATGGAGTTTGTACTTCAGGCTTCAATGAATGGGGAATACGATGATGAATTTGGCAAAGTCAAGGGCTTGATTTTGCAGAGAGAAAAGATCTCAGCATTTTCATTTCAGATATATGATTACCTTTTGATAACCATAGCCAAACCAGTATCTGAACCAATAATGATACAACAAAGAATTGCAGAAATAATTTCTAGTTATACACAATTAGAATATTAATAAAATCTGACTAGCATATGGCGCTAATAGTGCATTACTTTATCAAGAAACCGATCTATTCTATGTTGTAGATCTGCGTTAATTTCTGCTATGGTCCTGTTGCCGTTGATAGGTATGAGTCCATATCTCTTCTGCATTAAATGAAATTCTTGTGAAATCTTATTTTGATAAATAAGAAATGATTCGTACATGTCATTTGAGAACCCTATGTCTGCCCCAGACTCATAATGATCTAGGGACAAATTCTTTTGAAATACTCGATGTATCAGAACCGATGGCTCTACATCAAGATAAAACACCAGATCAGGTTTTATGGCAAAACCATAGAGATTATGACACCATATATTGTCCAGGCCACGCACCACGTTTCGTGCTATCAAAGTATAGATGTATCTATCAGCAAGTACAATGTAACCAGCTTGCAATGCAGGTATTATCTTGTATTCAAATTGGTCTGCAAAATCTGCAGCATAGAATAAAGCTAGAGTCTTTTTGCCAAGATCATAGTCTTGTTTTGCCTCCAAAATTCCCTTGCTTACAAGCTCTGATCTTTTGAGTCCAGTGTTCAAAACTGCATGTCCATCAGCTTCTAATCTTGCTGTAATTTTCTCAATTTGAGTACTTCTACCCGAAGCATCTGGCCCTTCGATAACAATCAATCTACCTTTTATTTCTACATCTTGTAGATGGTTTATTCCATGCCCGTAAAATTCAACAGGTCTGCCACCTAACTCCTTTTGTTTGTGTTTCATGCCCTCACTTTCCTTACTTTTTTGCTTGATGCTTGATGTAGAAGCAGCGGCATGATCATTTTTCTTACAATTTTTTGTTGCTCTTCAATGTTTAACGTACCATCTATAATAGTAAAGCCCTCTGGTTCTGCCATAGAATCATATTGGTCAATGATTCTTCCCTGAAAAATTCTATAGCTTTCATAGGGATCGTTACTCAAATTCAAATCCATTCCCGCTTCATAGTACTTTAACTTGGGACGTCCTACCAGTATTCTATCAACTGCTATATCAACTGGAACTTTAAAATAGAAAGCTAGATCAGGCCTGATCGCAAAATCATAAACCTTTCTGACCCAATCTGGATTACAGCCTCTTACAATGTCTCTTACAAATGCAGTATAGATGTACCTGTCTGCCAGTACAAAGTATCCAGCACGAAGTAATGGTAGGATATTTCTTTCATATCTATCTGCAAAATCTGTGGCATGTAAAAGACTGAAAGTGGTAGGTGTAAGCAGTCCTTTTTTCTTCCCTTTTGAAGTTATTTCTTTTACCATCTCTGAAGAATTCCATTCCGACTTGAAAACATTGATTCCTTTGTAGCCGAGCCACTTTTCTAAAAGATGGATCTGAGTTGACTTGCCTGAACCATCTATTCCTTCTACAACAATAAGCTTACCTTCCATTTTCAACGGCTTTGCTGTTTTCAAGGCGATCTAATAATCCTTCATACATTTTTAGGTCTTCCATTACTTACACCCATTTTGTGCATCACGCTCAAGTTTCTTAATAATGTGAATTATGTTCGTAACTGCAATTATGACTTTGATCTATATAGTTTTCATAGGCATATGAAAGGTAAGAAATCATGGTCACATATTAGATATCCTAAATTTTATCTGTACATGTGAATAATATTGACTTGGGGATATTGCAAAAGTTCTAGTACAAATGAGGATTGGTAGTATTGGAATGGATTTGTTTATCTTAAGGCATGGGGATGCAGGCAGAAGCTCTGTCACTGTCAAGGATGACTCGAAAAGATCTTTAACAGTTGAAGGAGAGAAGGAAATCAAAGATATTTCAAAAGGAATCAAAGGACTAGGAATTGAATTTGATTATATCTTCACTAGCCCGTTACTGCGAGCAAAACAAACGGCAGAACTAATTTCAAAAATTGTTGTGCCTACGAATCAGATTAAAGAGTTAGATGAATTAAAACCTGAAGGAAATAAACTACGACTATACCATAAACTTTCTAATTTAAAACAGGATTCTTCAGTACTTATTGTGGGACATGAGCCATATCTGAGTGAACTGATAGGAGAGGCAATCTCTTCAGGAGAATGCCAAATTGATTTGAAAAAGGCAGGATTTGCTCGCATCAGAGTAACAACCATTTTTCCAAAACTCAAGGGAGAATTGAGGTGGTTATTTACTTCAAAACATTTGAAGAGAATGACTCGATGACCCATGTATCTTATGTTTTTCATTTGGTAAAAAAATGTGAATCTAGTCTAGATTAATAGTGATACGCTTATATCGAAATGAGGCAATGTTAACTGAAAATATCAGTGATTGATTTAGGATACAATTCTGCTAAGTTAGTTACGTATAATGTAAAAGATGATGACTTGTTTGACGTTTCTCAACAAGAAGGAGTCAAAGTTAAACTTGGTGAAGGATTAGATGAAAAAGGAAAACTGGGCAAAAAGCCAATGTTTCGTGCAATTGAAACTCTGAGGCTGTTCAAAGATATAATTCAGTTACAGCCAATAAAATCTGTTTTACCATTGGCTACAAGTGCAGTAAGGGAAGCAAGTAATAGGGATGAATTTCTTGGTGAAGTTTACACAGAGACAGGATTTAGATTCAAAGTACTTTCTGAAAAAGAAGAAGCGCTGTACTCCTATGTAGGGGCCATCAAGTCTCTGCAAATTCCAGATGTGCTATTCTTCGATATAGGAGGAGGCAGCCTAGAGATAGTCCACGCCGAGGGATTCAAGATAAGAAAGGTGATATCCCTACCTCTAGGAGCCCTGAGACTAACACAGCAATTTGATGGCGAAAACGGAGGGTTTGATGAAAAAAATTACAAGGATATGAAGCGATTCATTTGGAGCCTTCTTTCTGAAAAGAAGGAAATGGGTATTGGTAAAGATACAAAGCTTGTAGGCGTTGGAGGTGTCTTGAGAGCATTAGCAAGATATGATCAAAAAATCTCAAAATATCCATTGGATAAGATGCACAATTACATAATGAATTACAAATTTGTGAATTCTATTACCAAGCAACTCTACAAGATGAAATATGATGATATAACAAAGATCTCAGTTATTGGTTCTAGCAGAGCCGAGACAATAGTGGCTGGCTCCTGTGTTATAGATATACTAATGAAGAAATTTGGTTTTGACAATCTGTATGTGAGCAATCATGGACTAAGGGAAGGGGCACTTTCTATTTTTCTTGAAAACCAAAAGGCGTATCATTCAAAAAATATTACAGCAGAACAAATTCGTCAAACAATAGGATCAAAGATATCGTTTCAGCCATACCAACACACCAAGAGCTTTATTGACGACTTGATCTCCTCGAAGCTATTGAATAGACGTGAACTCGAAATTCTCTCATACGCAGAAAAAAAAGTATCAGAAAAAATATCATTTAACAATCCACAAAGTCTATTCTATTCTATAATGGATGAGGATATGGCAATTAATCATGTTAATCAATTGATTTTAGGGTTAGCTCTAGTTCATACAAGACATGCAAAAACATCAGACTGGCTGTTTGCAAGATACAAGTCAATTCTGTCTCAACATGATAAATCTATAATAAGAAAAATCTCATCATTGATTGTACTGTTACAAGTTATGGATCAGACCAAATCAAAAATAGAATTGAAACATTATACAGATAAAATAATAGAACTACATGTGATACAATCAAAACTACTGCCAAATATGTTGCTCAGAAACACTCTGAATAAATTTGAGAATGCATTTGATACACATGTAATTTGTACGTTACGTAACAATCAGAGTATGCAGAGCTCTGTTCTGGAACTATAGAATTAATTTTTTGAGATCATCAAATCCCCCGTCCTTAAAAATCTGAACAAACCTTTGATATTTTTCTCTTCTCTCACGGCTTTCCTCTCTTGTTGCTTCTGCTAATTCATGGGATTTCTTCATGTCTCTCAGATAATCTAAGAACATGTCACTATCATGAATAGAACCTAGTTCATCTTGGATTTTTTTTAAACTCTTAATCAACTTTAAAGAACCCATCTTGTTAGAAGTTAATTCATTTGAATAACGCAATTTTTTGAAATCCTTTCTTAACTCGTGAATTTCTTCTACCTTCCTATCATCATTTAAAACAAGAGGAATATCATATTCCATTTCAGCAACCAATTCTGATATAATTTTTTGAAATCTTTTACGTAACTTTGATTCCATGACATCTTTTTCTTTTAATTTAGGCGGTGAAACACTTTTCAATTTTAAAGCTAGCTTATGCGCAGTACTTAGCTGATGTTTGCGTTTGTCATTTATGGAGTCTACGATCTGACCAAATTGAGAGGAATTTTGCTTCTCTAATTTGGCACGAATTATGTCAAAGTCTCTTATTTGTGTATTAATCTTGAATAGGGCTTTGGCTTGTTTTACATAATTCTGTATGTGGTAATTTTTTCTATTTTTTTTAGGCAGAATTCTGTAAACTGACTCCATCCGTCTAATTGCTATCCGTATATCATGAATATTATCCTCGCTTGGATTCTTGATGTAATCATCTAATTTTTTAGTAAATGTCTTGATAATTTTTTCAAATTTTTCAAGCAGTAATTTCTTTTTGGGGTAGTAGATTGATCGCCTTATTTCCATTGTTGTTTTATCTGGTGACAAGTCTATGATCTACTAGCTTGAACTGTCATGATGGGAATTAACATTCCGACAGATGAATTTTAAATTTTCTGCTATGATACATTTTCAGATATTACATCCTGCACTGTCTCGTTAATCACTGCTTCTCCAATATCACTAGAGTATTCGGCTGTCCTACGAATGTCTTCCAAGACAAACTTTATCACGCTGGTATATTTTTTGGATTCTTCTAAACTGTCTGTAAACTCCTTCTCTTTTTCGGCTATTCTGCGTGCATTTGATGTAACGGCATCTGCTAATGCATAATCTCTTTTGTTTAGGGCTCCAATTGAATCTTCAAAGACTTTGAGTGATTCCTCGCTAAGCTTTGTAATCTTTTGTAAAAGAGCCGGTTCTAGTGTGGATTTGAGAAACTTCACTCTGCTCGCTATTGAAACTGCATGATCTGCAACCCTTTCTATTGATTTAACCACTATTCTATAACTGATGCAATCAGAAGGCTTTTTCAAGCCAATATCACGCAATACTCTTTCATGCTCTACAGCAAGGGTGAGATTTCGTAGTATGTACAAGCTAAAGCGATCAACTTCATCATCCAAATGGGTGATCTCTTCTCCAAGTTCCGTGTCCATTTCCTTCAAGGCATCAATGGCTTGTCTGTGCATTGTAGTTGTTAGCAAAAACATGCGTTTCAAAGCATCACTTATGGAAAGTTCAGGTAGACTTGTCAAGATTTGAATAGTTATGGACTCTGGGGTTGATTCTACAATCTCGGTACCTATCATATTTCTTCTTACGAGATCTCTTATTGCATGTTTGTGCTCAAGTTGAATTCTTCCTCCTTTAGACTGGATCTCAATTATTTGATAACCTGCCAGATACATTGCTATCACTTTTCGTTGAATGGATTCAACTGCTTCTTTTTGGGTTATGATAGTTTTTGATTTTGTCATTTTATGTGGTCGAGTGTTTCCTGTTGGTAAAATTGAAAGGGACTTGTTAACATTCTTTACAATCGAAACTGGATCGCCTGTTTTGAGATTTAGCTCATCAATCCATTTCTTTGGAAGCGAGAGCACATAAGTGGATCCTCCTACAAGCTGTAGCTTTCGTACTTCCTTCTCATTTAGCAGCTCTATCAATATTCTTCTCTATAATAGATATAATTAAAGCAGTTATGACTGCATTCTATATATTACTATATAGAACTATATTCAAATATGAAACTTAAGAGATTATGGTCGAACTTCTGATATTTGTCTTAAAGATCACACAAACTGTACTTGATACAAACTGTTAAGCTAAAGGGAGGTTCTCCTATATTTGACAAGGTTTTCAAAGTTATGGCTGCCATTGCTGCTACCTATATACTGGCAATCATCATTCTAATCGCTTTTCAGTTAATTAGCGGTTCGTATCCAATCTGGGACAAGGAAGGAATCTCATTTCTTACCGGATCAGGTTGGAATGCTGTCGAAGGAAGAGAGGTATATGGAGCAGCACCCTACATTGCGGGTACGTTTGTGACTGCTGGGCTTGCTATGTTAATTGGAGTACCAATAAGCATAGGTATTGCAATGTTCATGTCAGAACTTGCACCCAAGTTTCTGAGGTCTCCTTTATCCTTTGTAATAGAGCTTCTTGCTGCAGTTCCTAGCGTGATTTATGGTCTATGGGGGCTGTTCATTTTTCGGGATTATATTAAAAACTGGATTGAAATTCCGCTTGGTAATACCTTTGGCAATAAAGTCTGGTTCCTGTCAGGAGCTCCATTTGGATTGGATATATTTACTACTAGTATAGTACTGGCTATTATGATAATTCCTACGATATCTACTATTTCACGAGAGATTATGATTGCTGTTCCAAATAGCCAAAGAGAGGCCGCATACATGCTGGGAGCTACAAAGTGGGAAGTATTCAAGATGGCAGTAATTCCATATTCAAAGTCTGGTCTGATTGGTGCTTCAATACTTGGACTTGGACGAGCCGTGGGAGAAACTATGGCTGTTACAATGTTAATTGGCAATGCAACTGGTCCAAGTGCATTCCCTTCATCCTTGTTTGCACCTGGCCAAACAATGTCTAGTATAATCGCAAATGAGTTTGCAGAAGCATCACCAGGCAGTCTTCATCTAGCAGCATTAGTTGGTATTGGTCTGATCCTTCTCATAGTGGCAATTGCAATAAACATTGTAGCACAACTCCTTGTTTCAAGAGTACTAAAGGCACATGAAGGAGCAGTTTTGGCATGATTACAATAGAACAGAGAGCAGAATTTAGGAAACACTTTAGAAATAATATCTCAAGTAGATTAATTACTGATAAGATAGTAAAGGGAATTGTATTTGGCTGCGTTGTACTAGCGATAGTTCCTCTAACAAGTATTCTTCTTGAGGTTGTAAGAAACGGAGCCCCCACGTTAAGTATAGCTTTCTTTACCCAAGAACCAGGAGCTGTAGGTTCAAATCAACTTGGTGGAATTGGCCCTGCGATTCAAGGAACCCTAATGCTAATTGGCATGTCAAGCTTAATTGGGGTACCAGTTGGGGTCATGGGAGGCATCTTCCTTTCTGAGTATGGTAACAACAAATATGGTCATATGATCAGATTCTTCAACGACGTTTTAGCAGAATTTCCTACCATTGTAATAGGACTGTTTGCATTCATAGTGATTGTACTTGTGCTTGGTAATTTTTCGCTAATAGCAGGCATGTTTGCACTCTCAATTATCATGCTACCAATTATCACAAGAACAACTGAGGAATCACTTAAGCTAGTTCCAGTGACATACAGAGAGGCAGGATATGCACTTGGAATCAAAAGATGGGTAGTGGTAACTAGGATTCTATTAACAAGTGCAAAAAGCGGATTAATAACCGGCATAATGCTTGCGGTAGCAAGAATAGGAGGTGAAACAGCTCCTCTCATCTTTACAATTCTTGGAAGCAGCCAATTCTTCACAGGTTTTGATCAACCTATGGACGCTTTGCCACTCCGAATTTGGAGACTCTCATTGCTTCCATATAATAGCTCAATAGCCCAAGGGTGGGGGGCTGCACTGGTTTTGATATTGATAGTACTTTCACTTAACATAGGAATGAGATACTTGTTTTTGGGAAAGCGCGGAAGAGGTGGACGATTTAGAATCACAGCAGGTAGATAAAATGGAAACAGTGACAAGAACTCCAATCATACGAAAATATGTGGAAGAACCGCAGTACAAACTAATTGCAGAAAACATTGTTGCAAGCTATAACGGTATTGAGGCTGTAAAGAACATTAGTGTAAAATTCAGAGAAAGAGCAGTAACTGCATTGATTGGCCCATCTGGATGTGGAAAAACTACATTCCTTCGCTGTCTCAATAGAATGCATGAATTATCACAGAACGCCAAAGTTACAGGAAAGGTTCTGTTGGATGGTCAAGATCTGTATTCAAAACGAGATGATGCTATTATTCACAGGAGGAAGATTGGAATGGTCTTCCAAAAACCAAATCCATTTCCTACAATGTCAATTTATGATAACGTGGCTGCAGGACTAAAGTTAAATGGTGTAAGAGACAGAAAGATCATAGATCAGATAGTCCAAGGATGCTTGGAGATGGTGTATCTCTGGGATGAGGTAAAAGATGATCTGAAAAAACCTGGAATGAGTATGTCAGGTGGACAACAGCAACGTTTGTGTATTGCACGTGCCCTTGCTATACAACCTGAAGTTCTCTTGATGGATGAACCTGCATCTGCACTTGATCCTATAGCTACTCAGAAGATTGAAGAAATGATAAATGAGTTGAAAAAAGAATATACTATAATTATAGTAACCCATAACATGCAACAGGCTGTGAGAGTGTCTGACTACACTGGTTTTATGTATCTGGGAGATTTGGTTGAATTTGGGGAGACCAAACAAATATTCGAGAACCCAAGAAACGAGATCACGGCCAAGTATGTCCAGGGGCAGTTTGGTTAGTTGACCAGACTAATAGATCCTCATCTGAAAAAACTCTCTTTCTTAATGGAGAAGATGGGAACATTATCTCTCCAGTCAATAAACTTGGCATTGGACTCTTACATTGAAGGAAAAAATATGCGTCATGAAGCACACAAGATTTCCCAAGATATAATGGGTTTGTATGACGAAGTGGGTGATTTGACGTTTGACATGATGCTAAGATATCAACCAGTTGCAAGTGATTTTAGACTGATCAGGTCTTGCATAGAGGTTTCCTATGGTTTCACCCGCTTTGGTCGCTATGCATATGATATTGCTACAGTCAGAGACATGTTCGGTGATCTTTCAGAATGCAGAAACGAGATTGTCTACACACTTTCAGGCGAGATAAAACATATGATAAATCTAGCAGTAGAATGCTTTGCAACTTTGGACTTGGAAAAGGCAAAGCAACTTAGAACCGATGAAGATTTGGTAGACAAGTATTACAACAAACATCTTCCAATGCTTATAAATTCCAATAATGTAAAATGTGCTCTTGCAGATGCATTAGTTCTCAGATATCTAGAAAGGATAGCTGATCATGCTGCATTCATGGGTGAATCAGCAAACTATATTGTTACAGGTCAACGACGTTTTCATTAGACTATCTCTTCATTGGTAAAATCTAGTTTCCCAACTTTTCTACATCTATATAGTTAACATAGTGTATGAATAGTTATGTAAACTATTCTGAGCATATGTAAATAGCTATTAGCTAGTCGTAATATCAATGAAAAAAACTTTCTTGGCATTAGCTTTGATACTAGTGCTAATAGTACCAGCAACAACAATTCATGCAAGCGCTCAGACCAGTGATCAATCTTATACGATCACAGGTGCAGGATCAACATTCATCTTCCCACTGATGGACACGTGGAGGGTACAGTATAACACTCTGCACCCTAATATTCAACTAAACTATCAATCCATCGGTAGCGGAGCAGGAATCACGCTCTTACAACACAAGAGTGTTGATTTTGCAGCATCGGATGCCCCCTTGCAACCAAATGAGGCAGCAAAAGCTGTAGGTGTACTGACCATTCCGGACTCGATAGGAGGAATCACAATATCCTATAACATTCCGGGTGTAGGCAAAGATCTTAAACTGACAGGCCCTGTAATTGCCAGGATCTTCATGGGAAATATAACCTCATGGAATGATCAGGCCATTGTAAATCTCAATCCAGGAGTGAACCTCCCAGACCAGAAGATCATAACAGCTCATCGTGCAGACGGTTCGGGAACGACATATGCATTTACTGATTATTTGTCTAAGGTGAGTCCTGACTGGAAGAACACTGTGGGACAAGGAAAGGTAGTACCATGGCCTGTTGGCACGGGTGCTCAGGGAAATGCAGGTGTAGCCAGTATTGTAAAGACAACACCATACGCATGCGGATATGTTGAATTGGCATATGCATATCAAAACAACTTTACGTATGCCGTTGTGCAAAATGCAGATGGAAACGCATTTGTCGAGCCAACGATAGATACGGTAGCTGCTGATGCAGCTGCTGCTGGCTCAAGTCTACCATCCGCAGACGGAGATTGGAGTAAAGTTTCTGTAGTGAATGAACCGGGTAGTAATTCCTATCCAATATCGACCTTCACCTATATCATGGTCTACAAGGACTTGGGACAG